>CALGNG010000303.1 GCA_937958735.1 uncultured Aquimarina sp.
AAACATAAATATTAATTCTACAAAATCCATGACAGGCCACTTATTAGGTGCTGCGGGTGCTATCGAGGCCATTGCATCGGTATTATCCATAGAACATGGTATTATACCCCCAACAATTAACCATACCACAGCAGACGAAAATATTGATCCAGATTTAAATTTAACTTTAAATAAAGCTCAAAAACGCGATGTTAAAATTGCAATGAGTAATACTTTTGGTTTTGGTGGACATAATGCATGTGTATTATTAAAAAAATTAGACGACTAGAGTCTTTAATGGGTCTTATTCGAAACATACTAAATTCTCGCTCTAGAAAACCTAAGGACGGGAATTTTTCTTTTTTCATCCAAGATATTATTGGTTTTAAACCCAAAGATATAACCCATTACGAAATTGCGTTTACACACCGTTCTTTAGGAAAATTAGACGCTAGTGGAAATGCTACCAATTATGAACGCCTCGAATTTTTAGGGGATTCTATGCTTAGTAGTGTTATTGCTGCCTATTTATTTACAGAAGTGCCTTCTGGTAACGAGGGCTACTTAACAAAAATGCGCTCTAAAGTAGTTAGCCGTAAACACCTCAACGAACTCGGTAAGGACTTAAAATTAATTAGCCAACTAAAAACACAAATTCCTACAGATCAATTTGGAGTTAATGTACATGGCAATATATTTGAAGCTCTTATTGGTGCTATTTATTTAGATCGTGGATATGATTATTGTGAAAAATTTATATTTTCTGCAGTAATAGATCCCTATGTAGATATAGAAAATCTAGAAGGTCAAGTAATTAGCTATAAAAGTTTATTAATTGAGTGGTTTCAGAAAAAAAAGCACCCATTTAAATACGAAGTTTACGACGATACTGGAAACGAAGAACTGCGCCATTTTGCTGTAAAATTATGGGTTAACAATAAGGTAGTCGCAAAAGCAAGGGCTACTTCTAAGAAAAAAGCAGAAGAAAAAGTTTCAAAACGCGCCTATTTTGCATTTCAGAAAAAAATAGAAGAATAATAGAACGAAAACGTTATAATTATATAACCAAAAATAAAGAAATACTTATGTAAGCTAATTTCTTCGTATTTTCGCCCCGTTTATTTCTACAATGCATTAAGTGATTATGAACAAAATAATGCTTAGCGATTTTGATATTGAGGCTTATTATCTATGCGCAATACATGCTAATATACCTTCCTATAAAATGGCTTTTTTGTTAAATAAACATATAGGTTTACAACTAGAAAGAGCAGAAAAGGATGTAGAGGTTAATACTACTAACGAGGAAGTATATCCAAAGTATATACATGACCATGAAGAACAATATATAACTTATACTTTAGTTAAAAATAAGTGCGAGGTGTTAACAAGCCCTAATTTAGATCTGAATATCGATCTATTTTCTAGCGGAGCTTTAGCATCCATAAAAAATTTAGTCACCGATTATAAAAAGGTAGATTATTTTTTAAAGATTGAAACTGAAAGTGATTATTACCCTATGAAGGTAATTGTTTCACAAATTCTAGAAATAAAGCAAGTAATAACGGCATATAGTGTCGATTACGATAAAATTAAAAAGAAAACTAATCTAATATTTGAGTAATGTCAGTAAAAAACGGACGTAAAAAAACGAAAATTGTTGCAACACTAGGCCCTGCAACAGACAGCAGAGAAGTAATTAACGACCTGATGGTTGCTGGTGTAAACGTATTCAGAATCAATTTTTCTCATGCCGATTACGATGACGTAAGACGTAGAGTAAAATTTATTAGAGAACAAAATGAAGTAAACAAGTTCCATGCTGCTATTTTAGCCGATTTACAAGGCCCTAAATTACGCGTTGGTGTAATGGAAGAAGGAACTGTTGTAAATGCTGGAGATCTAGTAACCTTTAAAACTGGAGAGCCATTTGTTGGTAATGCAACAAAAGCATACATGAACTATTCTCAATTTCCACGTGATGTAAAAGCCGGAGAACGTGTTTTAGTTGATGATGGTAAGGTACACTTCGAGGTAGTTTCTACCAATGGAAACGACGAGGTGGTAGCTAAAGTTACACAAGGTGGTCCTTTTAAATCTAAAAAAGGAGTTAATTTACCTAACACCGATATATCTCTTCCTGCTTTAACAGAAAAGGATATCGAAGATGCTAAATTTGCTTGTGAATTAGGTGTAGATTGGATTGCTTTATCTTTTGTAAGGTATGCAAAAGATGTACAATTATTAAAAGATCTTATTTCTGAACATAGCAAATTTGAAATTCCAATTATTTCAAAAATCGAAAAACCAGAAGGTGTGTCTAATATCGACGAGATTTTAGAAATATCTGGTGGTTTAATGGTTGCACGTGGAGATTTAGGTGTAGAAATTCCTGCAGAGGAAGTTCCATTAGTACAAAAAGAATTGGTCCACAAAGCTAAATTAGCTCGTAAACCTGTTATTATTGCTACACAGATGATGGAGACTATGATAGATAGTTTAACTCCAACTAGAGCAGAAGTAAACGATGTGGCAAACTCTATTATGGATGGTGCCGATGCGGTAATGCTTTCTGGCGAAACTTCTGTAGGACAATTCCCTGTACAGGTTATCGAGACTATGAGAAATATTATTCGCAGTGTAGAAGATTCTGCTTTAATTACAGTCCCTTCTACTCCTCCAAATAATTCTGACCCACGTTTTGTTACCCATTCTGTATGTTACCATGCCGCACACGCTGCTAACGATATACAGGCAGGTGCTATATCGACGTTAACTAATTCTGGATATACTGCATATCA
>CALGNG010000304.1 GCA_937958735.1 uncultured Aquimarina sp.
CAACAATTCTAAATCCGGAAGCGGTAATCTTATCCAAAATAGCTCCTATATGCCCGTTTTTTACTGCATTAGGTTTAATCATTGTAAGCGTTCTATTTGTTGCCATATAAATTGTATTTATACCAAATGTAAGTAATAAATGTAATACTTAAGTATTGAAAACCGTTTTATTATTTTGAAACCTTTTTATAGAATTGAACTATATTCGTAACCACTATGAAAGAAAAAGAAATACAAGATTTAAAAAAGCTTTTAACTGCGCCACAAAACATTGTAATTATCCCTCACAAAAATCCAGATGGCGATGCAATGGGCTCTACCATTGCTTTACAAAATTATCTTAGCCAAAACAACCACAAGGCTACGGTAATAGCTCCCAACGATTATCCTTCTTTCTTAAAATGGTTACCAAGTAATGATGCTGTAGTAATCTACGACCAAGAAACTACAGAAGCCAACCAATTAATTGAAGAGGCTGAACTAATATTTACTTTAGACTTTAACCACCTAGGACGCTGTGGAGACTTAGAATCTCCACTTAAAAAAGCGACTGCCATTTTTGTTATGATAGATCACCATCAACAACCCGATGATTATGCCACATATATGTATAGCGACACAACAATGAGCTCTACGTGCCAAATGGTATATCATTTTATAGACATGATGAATGATTTAGAAAAAATAACTCCCAACATGGCAACTTGTCTATACACAGGAATTATGACCGATACTGGATCTTTTAGATACCGATCTACCACTAGCACTACACACAAAGCAATTGCCCACCTAATAGATCTAGGCGCAGATAATACTACCATACATCAAAAAATATACGATACCAATACACTAGCTAAATTACAACTAAAAGGTGTTGCTCTTAAAAATCTAAACGTTTTACCGGAATATAGGACTGCCTACATTACCATGTCTCAAAAAGAACTAAACCAAAATAATTATAAAAAAGGAGATACCGAAGGTTTTGTAAATATTGGACTATCTCTAGAAGGAATTGTTTTTGCCTTAATTTTTATTGAAAACGAACAAGAAAATATTGTAAAAATTTCTCTACGCTCTAAAGGAGATTTTTCTGTAAACGAATTTGCAAGAAGCCATTTTGAAGGAGGAGGGCACAACAATGCTTCTGGAGGAAAGAGTGATTTGTCTTTAGAAAAAACTATTGAAAATTTTATGAGTATATTACCCGAATATAAAACGGCACTATTAAAATCCTAATGCAATACTACCACTACATAATTATCGCGTTTTCTGCTATTGTTACAGGTAGCTGTAGTCCACCTATAGCTAGACGACCTATAAGCGTAAGCACTGGAGCAAGTATTAAACAATCTTTACGACTTAACGAGGAGATACAAAAAAGAGAAGAGTATCATATTAAAAATTTAATAAAAAAAGACTCTCTACACCATTACCTCAATTCTGGTAACGGTTTTTGGTATTTTTATACTAAAAAAGACACACTAGAAAGCCCTAAACCTAAATTTGGAGATCAAGTAAACTTCACCTACAATATCAAGCAATTAAATGGAGCAATAATATATCCTAAAGAAAAATTTTACAATCAAAATTATCGCATAGATAAAGAAGAATTATTTTTTGGAATGAGGGAAGGTTTAAAACTTTTAAAAGCTGGAGAAAGTGCTACTTTTATTTTTCCTTCGCATTTAGCCTTTGGATTTTATGGTGATTTAGAAAAAATCGGTCATAATATTCCTATAATTTCAGAAGTAACCGTAAATTCGATTTTTAAAAATTAAATTATTATTAATATTAATCAATACAATGAAAACAATTAAGTACTTATTTATTGCGATTGCTGGATTACTAATTGCCAGCTGCAGTGAAAAATACCCTGAACTTGAAGAAGGTGTATACGCAGAATTAAACACAAACAGAGGAACGGCTATAGCCAAATTAAACTACAAAGAAACACCACTTACAGTAGGGAATTTTGTGGCCCTTGCAGAAGGAACACAAGAAGAAGTAGACAGTACTTATGCTGGAAAAAAATTCTACAATGGATTAGTATTCCATAGAGTAATTAAAGATTTTATGATACAAGGTGGAGATCCTGACGGAAATGGCCGTGGAGGACCTGGATATAAATTTGCAGACGAAATTGTAGATTCTTTACAACACAGTAAAAAAGGAATCTTATCTATGGCAAACTCTGGACCTGGAACTAACGGAAGTCAGTTTTTTATTACTCTAAAAGAAACTCCATGGTTAAACGGTCGCCATACTGTTTTTGGAGAAATTGTTAAAGGTCAAGACCTAATAGACAGCATTGGAGTTACAGAAACTCTTGCTGGAGATAAACCAAAAGATAGTATTGTTTTAACTTCTGTTAACATTATACGTAAAGGTTCCGAAGCTAAAAAATTTGACGGTAATGCCGTTTTTAAAGCCGAAACATCTCGTGTAGAAGAAGAAAAAGCAGCTAAAGAAAAAGCAGCTGTTGAAAAAGCAGCCGGAAAAAAAGCAGAACTAGACGCCTTAAAAGCAAAAGCTACTAAATTAGATAGTGGTTTAGAGTTTTTATCTATAGAAAAAGGAACTGGTGATGCTGTAAAGCAAGACGAACAAATTGGAGTATTTTACGCAGGTTATTTTGCAGACGGACGTTTGTTTGATACCAATATCGAATCTATCGCTAAAGCAACAGGTACCCACAACGAGCGTCGCTCACAAGCTGGTGGATACGGGCCAATGCCAGTACCTTACTCTAGTAAAGCAAACATGATACCTGGTTTTAGAGAAGGTATCTTAAAAATGACTAACGTTGGAGACAAGGCTGTTTTCTTTATTCCTTCCCACTTGGGATACGGAGATAAAGATGCGGGTCCTATCCCTGCAAATTCTAACTTAGTATTTGAAGTAGAATTTAAAGAAATTATCAAAAAATAATTCTCTAAAAATTATTAAACAAAAAAGTGTCTAAATAAAAATTTAGACACTTTTTTTATGTCCACACTTTTATCCCATGCTCCATTTTATATATTTGCAAAATGTTTCAATTAGATAAAACTTTAGTCTCCGAGACTATTATCGAGAAAGATTTTGTTTGCAATCTTTCTGCCTGTAAAGGAGCTTGCTGTGTAGATGGCGATGCTGGCGCTCCACTTCTAGAAAGCGAAGTGAAAACCCTAGAAGACCTGTACCCAAAAGTAAAACCTTTTATGCGTAAAGAAGGTATCGAGTCTGTAGCCCTACAAGGTACCTCTATTACCACAAAAGATAACGAATTAGAAACCCCACTAATTAACGGAGGAGACTGTGCCTATGTTACCTTTAATAATAAAGGGGTGGCACTATGTGCTATCGAAGAAGCATATAACAAAGGTGAAATTACTTGGAAAAAACCTATTTCCTGTCACTTATACCCTATTAGAGTTAAAGACTATTCCGAGTTTTCTGCCGTAAATTATCACAATTGGGATATTTGCGACGATGCCTGTAGCCTAGGAAAAGAACTCCAGGTTCCTGTTTACAAATTTGTAAAAGAAGCTCTTGTAAGAAGGTTTGGACTAGACTGGTATACAAAACTTGAAGAAGTCGCTAATAACTTGAAGTCTAACTAGTAGTTTTTAATAATTATCAACAAAATAATTTGTTTTTTTTACAACCTCTTAATTTATCCTTAAACTCCTAATAATTCACTTAACACAAGTGTTTTCAATAGTTTATTAACAAGTACACCATAAACACCTAAAAGTCAGTAAAACCAACGGTTAACAGATTATTTACGTAAAATATTCGATAATACGTTTGTTGAAAACTTTGTAATACATAAATACAGTTTTAACAACGTTTCGCTTTCTTTTCTCCCATCTTTGTAGAACGAATGATGAACCTTATTCAAAAAAAACAGAATATGAGCACTGCCATAGAACCTATCTTAAAAGAGAACCCTAATAGATTTGTTATCTTCCCTATACAGCATAATGATTTATGGGATTGGTATAAAAAAATGGAAGCTTGTTTTTGGACTGCTGAAGAAATAGATTTACACCAAGATATTGTAGATTGGGAAAAAATTTCTGAAGATGAGCGCTATTTCATTAAACATATTCTAGCCTTTTTTGCAGCAAGTGACGGAATCGTAAACCACAATATTGGAGAAAACTTTGTAAACGAAGTACAGTATCCAGAGGCAATGTTTGTCTATACTTTCCAAATGATGATAGAAAATATCCATTCGGAAACCTACTCTTTACTTATAGATACCTACGTAAAGGATGAACAAGAAAAAAATAAACTATTTCATGCTATAGAAGAGTTTCCTGCTATTAAGAAAAAAGCAGATTGGGCTTTAAATTGGGCTTCCTCTGATTCTTTTGCAGAACGTTTAATTGCCTTTGCCGCCGTAGAAGGAATTTTCTTTTCTGGTGCATTTTGCTCTATCTTCTGGCTTAAAAAAAGAGGCCTAATGCCTGGCCTAACTTTTTCTAACGAGCTTATTTCTAGAGATGAAGGAATGCATACCGAATTTGCGGTACACCTACATACAAATCACGTAATTAATAAAGTTTCTGAAACCCGTATTCGCGAAATCCTTTTAGGAGCTTTAGAGGTTGAAAAAATATTTATTACAGAATCTCTACCCGTAAGCCTTATAGGTATGAATGCGAAGTTAATGTCGCAATATTTAGAATTTGTAACCGACCGTTTACTATCCGAATTAGGCTGCGCTAAAGAATTCAATACCCCTAACCCTTTCGACTTTATGGATATGATTTCGTTACAAGGAAAAACTAATTTCTTTGAAAAACGAGTGTCCGAATACCAAAAAGCCGGAGTGATGAATAAAGATAAAGAAGCCGAAAAAATTAGTTTCGACGCAGACTTCTAAATCTTTTATCAATAAAATAAATAGTAATTACAATTATAAATCCAGCTTTGGTTAAAGTACTGGACAGGAATAAGACCCTTAATATTTAACCATTGCCTCAACTCATATAAAGTTATGTTCGTAGTAAAAAGAGACGGCCGTAAAGAGCCTATCATGTTTGATAAAATTACGTTTAGAGTGCGTAAGATGTGTTATGGACTAAACGAACTAGTCGACCCTGTAAAAGTGGCTATGCGAGTAATCGAAGGGCTTTACGACGGAGTAACCACTAGCGAACTTGATAATCTTGCTGCAGAAATAGCTGCTACTATGACGGTAGCCCACCCTGATTACGCAAAACTGGCTGCCCGTATTTCTGTTTCTAATTTACATAAAAACACGAAGAAAACATTTTCTGAAGTTATCACCGATTTACACGAGTATGTAAATCCACGCACAGGTAAAGAAGCCTCTCTTATAGCAGACGACGTGTACAAAGTAATAATGGATAATAAAGATCAATTAGACTCTACTATTATCTATAATCGTGACTTTAACTACGACTATTTTGGATTTAAAACCCTAGAACGCTCTTACCTTTTAAAAATAAATGGCGAAATAGCAGAACGCCCACAACATATGTTAATGCGAGTTTCTATTGGTATACATCTAGACGATTTAGATGCTGCTATAGAAACGTATGAGTTGATGTCTAAAAAATTCTTTACACACGCTACTCCTACCCTATTTAACTCGGGTACTCCAAAACCACAAATGTCCTCTTGCTTCCTATTAACTATGCAGGACGATAGTATTGATGGTATTTACGATACCTTAAAACAAACTGCAAAAATATCACAAGCTGCAGGAGGTATAGGTTTATCTATACACAACATCCGCGCCACAGGCTCTTACATTTCTGGCACCAATGGCACCTCTAACGGTATTGTACCTATGCTGCGTGTCTATAACGATACCGCTCGTTATGTAGACCAAGGAGGAGGAAAACGAAAAGGATCATTTGCCATTTACATGGAACCCTGGCATGCCGATATTTTCGACTTTCTAGAACTTCGTAAAAACCACGGTAAAGAAGAAATGCGCGCGCGTGATTTATTTTATGCTATGTGGATTCCAGATCTATTTATGAAACGCGTAGAAGAAGATGCCGACTGGACTTTAATGTGCCCTAACGAATGCCCTAATTTATACAATGTACATAGCGAAGAGTTTGAAACCATGTACACCCGTTACGAGGCAGAAGGAAAAGGTCGCAAAACAGTACGTGCTAGAGAGATTTGGGAAAAAATACTAGAATCCCAGATCGAAACAGGAACCCCTTATATGTTATATAAGGATGCTGCAAACCGCAAATCCAATCAAAAGAATTTAGGAACTATACGCTCCTCCAACTTGTGTACCGAAATTATGGAGTACACCAGTCCAGACGAAATTGCGGTATGTAACCTGGCTTCTATAGCTTTACCTAAGTTTGTTAAAGGCGGCAAATTTGATCACGATGAATTATTTTCTGTAACCAAATTAGTTACCAAAAACTTAAATAAAGTAATAGACCGTAATTACTACCCTGTAAAACAGGCCGAAAATTCGAATATGCGCCACCGCCCTATTGGATTAGGAATACAAGGTTTAGCAGATACTTTTATCTTGCTACGCCTTCCTTTTACCAGCGACGAAGCAAAAAAATTAAACGAAGAAATTTTCGAAACCATGTATTTTGCGGCGGTAACAGCTTCTCACGAATTAGCTCTAGCCGAAGGACCTTACCAAACATTTGAAGGATCCCCTATATCCAACGGAGAATTCCAATATAATTTATGGGGATTAAACGACGAAGACCTTAGCGGTCGATGGGATTGGGCTTCTTTACGTAAAAAAGTAGTTAAAGATGGTGTAAGAAACTCTTTATTAATGGCACCAATGCCAACAGCCTCTACTTCTCAAATATTAGGTAATAACGAAGCTTTTGAACCATATACTAGTAATATCTATACCCGAAGAGTACTTTCTGGAGAGTTTATTGTAGTTAACAAACATTTACTAGAAGACTTAGTAGAACTAGGTTTATGGAGCGATGATCTTA
>CALGNG010000305.1 GCA_937958735.1 uncultured Aquimarina sp.
TAGGATTGGGGCTAGGCACTGCATCTATGGTAATTTCTGCATCGTCAAAGGTCTGTGGACAACCTCCTGTTGGATCTGTTACCGTATACCTTAAACTATATGGAGTATTGTTAGGTTGCAATACCACATTTGCTAAATGTCCATTAATGGTAGTAATTGCCCCAGAAGTAGGCGAAGTTGGTGCGTAAGTCCACACACCTGGCGCATTTTCTGTACCTTCTAACAATACGTTTCGCACATCACAAAAAACCGCATCGTCTCCTGCTCTTGCTTGATCAAAAACTCTAATAGTTATCTCGTCAAATTCTGGAGGACAAAAATTATTATCTCTTCTTCTTACTTCATATCTAAAGGTATAATCTCCCGTAACCAAACCTGTAATATTGATGGTATTTAAATTAGGAGTTATAATATTAGGGCTGCTGGGTGCCCCAGTTGTAGCTGTAGTTACTAAAGACCAGGTTGCTATTTCTAAATTAGTATCAAATGGAGTTCCTGTTAAAATTATACTATCGTCGTTACATACTAAAAACACCCCACTCGTAATATCTACTACAGGTCCTGTTATCGTAGCATTTACTGGGGGTACGGCTATCTCTACTGTTACATCTTCAAACGCTGCGGGACATGGAGCGGCCTCTACTGTCCATCTAAAAGTATGAGATCCACTATTATTAAAAGTAATATTTGTATTGGCTAGGTTTTCGTTTATAATATTGGCTCCACCTGGTCCAGAAATATAAGTCCAAGTACCCACCGCACCGTCTACATTTGTTGCTCCCATGGTAATATTATTAGCACATACTGTACTAGGAAAACTCCCTGCTTCTGCCATTATCGTATCTGAAAAAGCTACAATAATATCGTCTGACGTAGGGCCACAACTGGATGTAGTGGTATTAGAAACCTCCCACGTAAAAGTATACAGCCCTTTATTGGGTACCGATACTGTTGTATTGGGTAATGTAGCATTCGAAAAAACAACCCCCGATGCGGGACTTGCTGTCCACATTCCTACCTCGTCTGGTGCGATTAGGGGATTGGAAGAATTCGCATTTAATGTAGCTTGAAATGGCGCTATAGAGGCTGGTGTAGTAGTAATACATTGATCTGTTCCTGCATCGGCTACTGTTGGAGTAGTATCTGGCCCTGTCGTTACCGAAAGCGTAGTACTAGAGGGCGTCGCACATCCAACACCAGGATTGGTAAAAGCAATTTCCCACTGTAACAGATACGTAGTGTTTGCCGCATCAAAACCTGTTGCTACTGCGTTGGGGTCGTTTACATCGGAAAATGTCACCGTTATTGGTGCTCCATTGGCCAATTGACTCCATGTACCTGTCTCGGCTATAGCTGGTGCATTTCCTGTTAGATTAGCTGGCGCTCCAACACAAACATTTTCTCCAGAACCCACTGTTGATGTTGTAATGCTATTTGAATTTACATTAATAGTAACCGTATCGCTAGATTCTGGACAATTAAGCCCTCCACTAACCGTGTACCTAAATACATAAGTTCCAGAAATTACTCCTGTAACCGTAGTCATAGATACATAAGGATCCACTATGGTAGCAATATTAGGTCCTGAAACTTGAGTCCACAATACATTATTTCCATCAAAACTAGGAGATAATGGCTCGTTTCCATTTAATGCTATAAAAGTGGATAGACAAGATAAATTACTATCGGACCCCGCATTAGCTCCATCTGCTCTACCCGAAACAATAATACTCATAGAATCAAAACCATCGGTACATCCTACGGGTAAATCTCCTCCTTCTGTCCTAACAAATTCTAATACGTAGGTACCTTCCACCGTAAGGTTTACCCCATCTGTAGTTACATTATCGGTCACCAATACTGGGTAACTGGTTGCTGGAGGTGTTAGGCTTGTTAAGTATTCTGGAGGACCGTCTACGATATTAATTATATTAAAGCCTGTGGTAAACCCTGTATTTATAGGAAAAGTAAAATTAGTATCTCCACAACCTCCTATAATATCATTACCCCCATTGGCTAATATGGTCCTGGAGGTGCCTCTATAATCTACAATATAGTCCCGATTAACAAAACATCCGGTATCTTGGTTTCTTATACGATATCTAAATAAGTAAGGGGCTTCACTTGGAGTTAGGCCTTCTATAAAAGCATTTACTGTCGTAATTGGAAAAGATGCCGCTGTGCCACCTATTGGTGTTGGACGAATTTGCCTCCAAGAAACAGTTTCCCCTGCAAAGGTGGGCACTACCCCTTCTAATGTTACCTCGGAAACTGTATCACACAAAAAAATCTCTACGTCTTCTAAACCGCCACCTCCTGTAATATCTTGCGTGGCTGGAGGTACTGTTATAGTAACATCGTCCGAGTCCGAAGAGCAGCCTCCTTCTACTGTCCATCTAAACACATAGCTACCTTCTATTAGCCCCCTCACTCTTGTTCTTTCGTTATTAGGCTGTCTTATATCTGGAAAAGCAGGACCACTAACAAAACTCCATGTCCCCTCTTGTCCACCTAAACTACAACCACCAAAGGTTCCAAATAACCTAACAGAAGTAGTTGTAGTAAAACAATTTCCTAAATTTTGATCTGGGCCTGCATCTACCGGCGAAACTCCCCCAAAGTTAGTTATAGTTATCCTTGATACCGATCTACAGGTTGCACTAGCTGGATCGCTAGGACCTTCTATTATCCACAGTAATGCAGTAATTCCACAACTAGTGGACGGCATGGTTAAAGTGGTGGTTTCTGAATTAGGAAAATCGATAGTTACCCCTGCATCATTACCAGATGGGTGTATTTCCCACCTTCCTATTTCTCCTGGATTTAAAGGTGTATTACCTACTACTGTAACATTACCCATCGTATCTGGGCAAAACTCTACATTATCTCCTGCATCGGCTATCGTAATAGGTTTTACGGTAAACTCTACTACCTCGGATATTTCTCCACCTCCACTACAAATGGCCGAATACATAAAACCATAGGTATTTCCTCCGGAATAACCTAATACACTGGTTACATCTGCATTAGGATTTTCTATAACCACAGTAGGACCACTTACTTGTGTCCACATTGTTACGGGTGGTGGGGCTGTAGGATCTGTAGAAGAAGATGTTGTAGATCCTATAAGTGTTAAATCGTCTGTAGCACAAATAGTACGACTTACTCCAGCGTTAATAGAACAATCTATTAATTGCGAAAAAACAGTGTTTGATCCAAAAATAAAAAAAACAAAGAGTAACAAGGAAACCGTATAATTCCTTTTGTGGGTAGTTGTATGCATATCCGTATCTATCTAACTGTTATTCAGGTAAATAAATGTACTTAAAACCAATTACCAAAAAAACAGACACCCCTTTAAAACCACCTAATAACGACCAAATACCAATTAAATCGCCTAAAGGCGTTTTTTATTTTCAATAAACTAACAATTAGGCAATTATGAGTATTTAAAAAAACTTAAATCTAAATAACGCTAGGGTTTATCCTACTTTTTACTCTTCTATTATTTTAATTATCAATACATATAATAATAATAATAATCTATTTTTAAAAAATAAACAATAATTAAAAACTATTAAAACTGAATCCCACATCTCTATTTTAAGGGGTTAAATAAAAACAAACTACAGATAGCATCCGTCTCGCTAAATAACCTTGTAAAAGACTTTAAAATAGTTATTTATGTGTTTTATCCCTGTTAAAAAAAAAACAGAAAAAAACTTTTATTTTAGTCAATCAACTATTTTTTCCAATGTATTAGCATGCCTAACTACAGACCTATTTTAGAATTTCTCTTAGCATTTATTATATATTATGTGAGATATATTACACATTAGTATTATAAAATTTTAAGATTAGCACCTATTTCCAATAATCTTATTAAAAAATAAGAATTGGATTTGTATGGAATAATATTAAAGAAATACGGGTTAATTATTTTATAAAACTGACTTATAAACCACTTTACCTTCTTTTTTGACAAAAATAGAATCTCTACCTACTCTATAAATTAATAAGAATTTTTAATGCTATTACAAGTAAAATCTCAAAAAGGTGTTTCCTACTCCAGTGGAAGAGGTCTAGAACTTTTTTATTGGGTATTTTACGAGTAGTGGAGCTAAATAATTATTATGATTTTTTAAATAAATTTATTTCATAAAATAATTGTCTCTTTATTTTATTATAAGTTCAAACCGAATTAACGGAAAATATATTCACCTTAAATATAATTACTATTCTAAAATCATTGAATAAGCAAATTTCATGAGTACGCTTTTCTCTTTAAGAGAATGATTTAATGGTAATTGAGCAAGTCCAATAAGTCTACGCATAATTTCTATACCTATTATTTGAGATAATAACTTCTCTTTTATAGAAAGTGTATAACGTTCTTTAACCTGCGTTACCATAGTTGTATCCATTGTAGCCATTACGACATGCGCTATAAGAACTCCTAAATCAAACTCGGCAAAACCTTTAAAGCTAAATTCTGGATCAATTATATAAACATGATTCTTTTTTGTTATCCAACTCCCTGGGTAATAATCGCCATGTAAAAGCGTATTTCCGTTTTCCAAATAATACGCCCCTACTTTTGCAATTTCTTTTTTAAGTGCTTCGTCATTTTTATATGATGTAGATAATTGCTCTAAACCTTCTTGAACCTGATCTAACGAAAAACCATTATTGCTAAGAAAAGGAAGTATAAAAATATGTTGATGGTTTAATAATCGTAAATCTTTATTTTTAGGATACACACCAGTAATTGTGGCAGAATGTATTGTACATAATACACTTACTAGGGTATCTAATTGACTATCTAAAATCACTCTTTTTTTATAGATAAAAGACATATCATCACAGCGACCAAGGTCTTCTAATATTAAAGTAGCTTGTTCTTTAAAATAACCCAACACTTTAGGAGTATGCCGAGTAATTGTACTGTGAACGATACTAGAATAAAATTGATGTTCCACATCTATACGATCTAGAGGTGCAGAAATTTCTTGATATTTTTGTACAAAAGGACGTGATTGTTTTACGATAAAAGAACGTTTATTTGTTTCTATTCTTAAAACCACATTCATATTTCCTTCTCCAGGTTTTTCTATATCTTTTATTTTTTCTTCAGGAGCTAAAAAACCCAAATCTGTTAAAAAACCAGAAACTTCTTGAATAGAACTATTTATATCTATATACATTATTTCTCTATTTTTTTTAGATGTTTCCAAAAATGAGCTTTCATTTTTTCGACATCAACATTAGTATAAATACCTATAGTACGTTGTTTATTTTCTTTTGGCGTTAAAAAAGTTTTTCTTGTAGCCAATTCTGGATGCACAAGGGCCTCTATAATCGCAAGGTCCCACATAATCCATGACGTTTTTTCTGGGTCTTCTTTAGTCCACCAACGCTCGTAGGTTTCCCATCGGTTAACCAAATAGGTAGCTATTCCTTTTTTATCTTTTAAATAACGATCTACTTCTACTTTATTAAACACAAGATGCTGGCTCGTTGTTGCCGTCATCACATTAAAATCGAGTCCTTGGGTATCTAACAAAATATTAGTTGCAATAGGATCGTTTCCCGTATTAAACTCTATTTTATTGTAAGTGTTTTTTTTAGGATTATGCCAAAAACCAATATAATGTACGCTCAATTTTGGGATAATCGTAGGGTCTTCTACAATAGCAGATGCTACATTTGTACAGGAACCTAAAATGGTGATATACAATTTTTCATTTTTAGTTAATTGATGTGCTTTTTCAATAATAAAACGTGAAGCCGCAGAGCTACTAGGTACACTTACATCTATTATGGGAATATTGCTTCCTATAGGTAAGGGAATATCTTGCCGTTTCATTAAACTTAGTATATCTTGATTAATACGTTGACTTTCTAACACGGTATTATCTGTAGCCAGTGGAGAGGTATGAAACTGTGCCGAGGTAATTCCTAAAAGATTAAACTTTGGTTCGTTAACAGCTCTTACGATAGCATATAAATCGTCAACCTCGTTGGCTGTGTCTGCATCAATAATCAAATTTATTTTCGAATTGTTATTTTGTGCTTTAATTGTGTTATTACCAAAAAAAATTACTTTGAACACACATAAAATATACATGCCTTTGGTAAAATAAAGAGATAAACTATATAGCTTCTTTTTAAATATCATTTTATTCTATTTTTCTTATTATTTATTATGACTTCGTAAACACTCGCTTTTTCATATATTAAAATAAATAACGTATCCCAAATTGAAACTGACGTGGTGGCCCTGCATTACGTTGTACAAATTGTCCGCTGGCTCTTGAGCCTTCTTGTATTTGATTACTCTGAGTAGCATTGTTACTAAAACCACTAAAATTTACCGTATTAAACAAATTAAATACATCTACTTTAAGTTCTATTTTAGATTTCCCTAAATCGAAAAGGTATTTTGTTGCTAAATCAAAATTATAAGAAAAAGGAAGTCTGTCGTTATTTCTACTTTCTCCGGGGGACCTATCGCTATTACCAACAAAGGCATCGCCAAAAGAAGAACCGTCTCCATTTAAGTCTCGTGTTCCAAAAATTTTGGTGTCTGGAATACGGTTAATAGGTTGCCCGCTTTGGATAAGTGAAGCCATTGTAAATGACAAACCCTTTAGCGGGTAGTAACTTAGAATGGTATTAATAATATGAGTTCTATCGTTTATCGAAGGCGCAAACTCTGCATTAAAATTATTAGAGTCTTGTGCTCTAAAATTAATATCTTCTGTATCATTCTCTAGAAGCGATAAGGTATAATTTATTCTATATGAAAAATTGCTTGTCCCACGTTCTTTCTGATAGTTAAAACTAGCAGCATAATAGCGCGATTTCCCTTCACTTTCTGTTACAACTACATTACGTGCTACACCAGTAACTCGCTGTCCGTTAATAGTAGCTCCTCCATTTTCTATAGGAATTGGTCTGCTTGCATCTGCTTCTTCTACTGTTCTAATAGCATCTGCCGTAAAATTACCCTCTATAAGAAAAGGTGCTGCTGCATTTAGATTACGTAGCCTAAAAAGATCTTCTGACCGGTTATAAACCAAATCGACATAAAACAACTGGTTACGATCTATCTGTAATTGGTACCCTATTGTAAATTGATTTGTATACGGGTTTTTATATCCACTTGGGTTTAAAATACGACGTTCGTTACTAAAAACACCTGCTCGCCCACTTTGAAGGCTTTCTGATGAAGGTCCGTTTAAAAAATCAATACCGTCTGCGTCATTAAAGTTAGCACTTAAATTTCCATTAAAAAGTACACGATCTAAATCTGTATCTGAAGGTAAAAGTCCTTGGTTAATAAATTCTTGAATTTGCAGTCTATAATCCGCAGAGGTAGTATTTTGCTGTAAAGCATCACTAAAAATAGCATAATTTATTTTGTCGTAAAAAACACCATAACCTCCACGTATTGTGCTATTATTGGTTAATTTATAATTAAAATTAAAGCGTGGCGCTATATTATTTGTGTCTCCATCGTTACTCCCGCCTTTTGAAAGATTATCGTAATCGTATCTTAATCCAAAAATTAAATTTAAACGATCATTAAATCGAAATTCATCTTCTATATAAGCTGAATATATGTTTTGAGTTGTACCAAAAGATTGTGGACGTAGCTCTACATTGTAATTAACTACATTTACATCTAAGGGAAGGTCTCTAATATTCAAATTAGCACCTAAATTTGCATTCCTTAGTTCCAATAGTTGTTGGTTACTTAGCTGTACTGTGTAATTACCATTAGGGTTTGCACCTCCAAATAAGGTGTGTTTTCCAGAAATAATACCTAAACCTGCTTTTATGGTGTGCTTATCCAAATAAAACTTCCCTTTTTGCTGAAATTGAAACGTATTTTCTAGTGCATCAAAATCAAATCCTGGGTGTCCTAAAACAGCTAATGTGGTCTCTCCAGTTGCATTAGGTTGTCTAAAATCCGGAGTTTCTGCTCCTAAAACAGTTACTTGTGGGCTTCCTTCTACTAATGGACGCCCAAAATCCCAACGAAATCGGGAGTATTGAAAATTAGATTGTAAACTAAAACTATCTCCTATATAATTATTTTTAAATGCCAAGTTAATAGAGTTTCTATCTTGGAAATTTGAAGCAGAAGGAAAGTTAACACCTCCTTCTAGACCTCCCCCCTGGCGCTCAATAGTTACCAAACCAACGTTTGCACGGATAGAACTTCTAAGTCTTTTTGACCATTTGTGGTCTACTTTTGCTGAAAAATAGGCAAAATCATTATTACCTCTTACACTTTCGTTAACATCTAATTGCGGACTATTTAATAGATTGTCTTTTAAATCACGTGTGTATTCTCCATTAATAAAGAAAAAAGTTTTATCTTTTACTAATGCACCTCCTACAGCAAAACCTTGCTGATAACGTTGAAAACCATCTTGTACTGCATTTCCTGATAAATCGCGTTGTGAAAATGCAGAACTTGCATCAATCACTGATCCGGGTCGAGTTACAAAAAACAC
>CALGNG010000306.1 GCA_937958735.1 uncultured Aquimarina sp.
TAATAGATCCTTTTTTGGTTGAGGTAATACGTTCCTGCATAGCTCCCATTTCTGTAGCTAATGTTGGTTGGTATCCTACTGCAGAGGGCATACGACCTAAAAGTGCCGATACCTCTGAACCTGCTTGTGTAAAACGGAAAATGTTATCTACGAAGAAAAGTACGTCTTTTCCTTGTCCATCTCCAGCTCCATCACGGAAATATTCTGCTATAGTTAAACCAGAAAGTGCCACACGTGCACGTGCTCCTGGTGGTTCATTCATTTGTCCAAATACGAAAGTGGCCTTGGAGTCTTTCATTATTTTTTTATCTACTTTAGATAAATCCCATCCTCCTTCTTCCATAGAGTGTAAGAAATCATCACCATATTTGATAATTCCAGATTCTAACATCTCGCGTAAAAGGTCATTTCCTTCACGAGTCCTTTCTCCTACTCCTGCGAATACAGAAAGACCACCGTGTCCTTTTGCAATGTTGTTAATTAACTCTTGGATTAATACTGTTTTTCCTACTCCAGCACCACCAAATAAACCAATTTTACCTCCTTTTGCATAAGGCTCTATAAGGTCTATTACTTTAATACCTGTAAATAAAACTTCTGTCGATACAGATAAATCTTCAAATTTAGGAGCCTGTCTGTGTATAGAAAGACCGTTTTTGCCTGTTTTTGGTAAATCACCTAAACCATCAATAGCATCTCCGATAACGTTAAACAAACGTCCATAAACATCATCTCCAATAGGCATCTTAATAGGATTACCCGTAGAAACAACCTCGGTTCCTCTCTGTAGTCCATCAGATGTGTCCATTGCTATAGTACGCACAATATTTTGTCCTGTATGGGATTGTACTTCTAAGACTAGTTTAGAACCATCTGCTTTGTTGATTTCTAATGAATCGAAAATTCTTGGAAGTTCAACTCCAGAAGCAAATTCTACGTCGATAACTGGACCAACAATTTGAGATACTTTACCCGTAACTTGAGTCATTATGTAAGTATTTATTATTTTTCTTATTATTTATCGAAATTGCTCTATTTAAATCAATAAAAAAGCATCATTTTTCAAGGCGCAAATATAGTTCATTAAATTTAAAAATAACAGTCAATTATTTTTTTAATACTAAAAGCTATATTTTTTCAAGAAACTCTTGTTTTTTGCGTTGTAATTTACTCTACTGTTACCGATTTAGCAAGATTACGTGGTTGATCTACATTTTTGCCTAATTTTACCGCAATATGGTAAGAAAACAATTGTAACGGTATGGTGGTTAATAAAGGGGTAAATGGCTCTAGTGTTTCTGGGATTTCGATAACATGATCTGCAATCGCTTTAATACTAGTATCTCCTTTGGTAACAATTCCAATAACCTTTCCTTTTCTAGATTTTATTTCTTGAATATTGCTTACTACTTTTTCGTAATGTCCTTTTTTGGTAGCAATTACTACTACGGGCATATTTTCGTCGATTAAAGCAATTGGGCCATGTTTCATTTCTGCAGCAGGATAACCCTCTGCATGGATATAAGAAATTTCTTTTAGTTTCAAAGCACCTTCTAATGCTACTGGGAAATTAAATCCTCTTCCTAGGTAAAGGCAGTCAGAGTAGTCCTTATAAACTTCGGCAATTTGTTCTATTAGATCATTTTGTTCTAAAGTTTCGGTTACTTTAGAAGGCATTTGCTCCATTTCGTGAAGTAAATAATGATATTGAGAATTATCTATAGATCCTTTTTGTTTTGCTAGTCGTAATGCAATAAGCGCTAATACAGTAATTTGTGTAGTAAAAGCTTTGGTGGAAGCTACGCCTATCTCTGGTCCAGCATGGGTATAAGCCCCAGCATGGGTTTCTCTAGAAATAGAAGACCCTACTACATTGCATACCCCAAATACAAAAGCTCCGCGTTGTTTAGCTAATTTAATTGCAGCCATGGTATCGGCTGTTTCTCCACTTTGGGAAATAGCAATTAAAATATCGTCCTTATTTATAATTGGATTTCGATACCTAAATTCTGAAGCATATTCTACTTCTACAGGTATGCGTGCAAACTCTTCAAATATATATTCGGCAACTAAGCCCGCATGCCAAGAGGTACCACAGGCAACAATAATAATTCGTTTTGCGTTAAGAAATTTATCGATGTTATCGTCTATACCTGCCATTTTAATAACGCCTTCGTTTGGAAGTAGCCTACCTCTAAAAGTGTCGTTTATGGCATGTGGTTGTTCGTAGATTTCTTTAAGCATAAAGTGGTCAAAGCCACCTTTTTCTATTTGTTCTAGGTTAATCTGAAGCTTTTGGATATAAGGATCTACCAAAGCACCATCTTTAATTTTAGAAACACAGATTTCTTTTTGTAAGCTAATAGTAGCCATTTCCCCGTCTTCTAAATAAATAGCACTAGAGGTGTATTCTATAAAAGGGGAAGCGTCAGAGGCTATAAAGAATTCGTTTTCGCCTACACCTATTGCTAGTGGGCTTCCTAATCTTGCAACTACTACTTCTCCATCGACTCTTTTATCAAAAACAGCAATAGCATAAGCACCTATAGCTTGGTTAAGGGCTATTTGTACTGCCTTTTCTAAAGATATATTTTCGTTTACCTGTACGTCTTCAATAAGGTTAATTAAAACTTCTGTATCGGTGTCGGAGTGGAATGTGTAACCACGTGCAATTAATTCTTTTTTTAAAGGCTCGTAGTTTTCGATAATTCCGTTATGTATAATAACTAAATTGCCAGAATTAGAATAGTGGGGGTGGGAGTTAACATCGTTTGGGACTCCATGTGTAGCCCAACGCGTATGACCTATCCCAATAGACCCTTTCATGCTGTTTTTTTGTAAAGCTACGCGTTCTAAATCGGCAACTTTCCCTTTTGTTTTGGTAACTTCTAATGTGTTTCCGTCAAAAAGGGCAATCCCTGCAGAGTCGTAACCTCTATACTCTAATCTTTTAAGCCCTTTTATTACGATAGGGTAGGCATCTCTATGCCCTATATATCCAACTATTCCACACATTGTTAGTTAAAGTTAAGTTTGTATTGTTATTATTTAGTTGTAGTAAATTTAATAATTAATTGTGGTCTTTTATCTTCTATTGCATTACTTCCAAATAGAGGCACTTCTCTGCTAGACTGTAGGTTTCCAATATTAATTCTTTTGTTGTTAGATTTAATCATCAAGCTAGTTGTGTTGGTGTTATCGTCGCTTAGACCAATAATTAGTTTTTGGTTTATTTCTTTAGCATTGGCTAAGCTTGCTTGGTTTAAAATATTAGCCACATGTTGTGTTACTAATATATCGTAAGTTAAATCGTCTTGGTTTAGAGGTTTTAGGTGGTTAGGTATATCTCCTATTGCTAAAGGAAAGTCCACTAGTGGATTTCCACTTACTAATTGATTTATAAAAAGAGACTCTGGTAAGTTTTCTCTAGAAAATAATGTGGATTCTTGGTTTACGGTAAGACGAAGTGTTGCCTGGTTTACCACGATATTTTCGTTGTATAGAGAGTCTAATTGGTCTTCGTTAGAAAATAGTTGAATTTCCGATACCGAAGCACCTCCTTTAAGGATCATAGTCTCGGATGAATTAAAAGCTGTATTGAAATCTGGACTAGTTATGGTCTCTGTAATGTTTATAACCTGTCTGTTTAGATTGTAGGTAACAGGTATTGTAGTTGTAGCTGTTGTTTCTTCTGTTTCTCCTACTGCTTCAGTGGTAGAGGTTGCTTCAAACACAACTTCTATTTGAGGGAGTAATTGTGTTACAGTGTTGTCTATAACTTTAACTAAATTGGTATTGGAGGAATTGGGTTGTACAAAAACACCCCTGAATTTGTCTGTAAATTTCGAGGAATCTGTAAAATTATTAATGTCTATTATGTTTCCCTCTGTATCGGTAAGCTCTGAGCCAAAAAAGCCTTCGGTAAGGGCAATTCTTAACACATTGTTAGTGTTCTCGATGCTTTGAGAAATTGTTTCGTCATTAATAGATTCTCCACTTGCATTAGAAAAAGGAATACTAAAACTATCGGAGCTGGGAGTGTTGTTAATTGTCGATTTAAAAATGGAGTTTTCGGATTTAGATATAAGATCCCTAAAATTTTGGGTATTGTCCGATGCGTTAGAAAAATAAACTTCTGGCGAATTAGTGCTTGCACTTGTAAGTTGAAGTTGGTATTCGTTTCTAAATACATTAACATCTATAGGCTCTCCTTCGTTTTGGATGTTTCTAATACTAAGAACTTCTTCTCCTCCCGTAGTCGTCGAAGATGCTCTGTTAAGAGCATAAGGGATAATTAAATTAGCAGATTTAACTTTGTAAGTATTGGTGGTAGAG
>CALGNG010000307.1 GCA_937958735.1 uncultured Aquimarina sp.
CTTATCATTTATCTGCTTTTAACATTGCTGTTAAAATGTAACTGCTTACCCTCCAACTTGCGCGCGAAACACTTAAACGCTGGTTTACATAGCATTGCACCACATAGAGTTTACCTGGTTTCACTACAGCATTATCTGTACATACTTTCTGTTGCACTGGTCCATACTAGTATAAATACTAATCGACGGGAGTTACCCGCTATGCTACGCTATGGTGTCCGGACTTTCCTTTCTAAAATAAATTTAGAACGATAAGGCGACCCACTTTCTATTTTGTTGCTTTTTCTCGATTTTAAGAATTGGTAAAGATATTCAAGTTTTTTAAAATACGATCAACTAATACCTAATGTATTCATCATTTAAATCTAGTACTTTTGATTTACCCAGTGGACTTAGTATAAATTCAAAAGGTTTGGAAGTATAGCCACTTATATCGCTATTTAAAATTTGTACTTCTACGTGTAGATTAGGTGTTTTGGCTTGTCCTGTAAACCCGCTACGCGCAATACGTTGTCCTGCATTTACAAAATCACCTACTTTTTTAGAAGTCCCGTTAGGTAATAGATTTTTGTATACAGCTACAGTTCCATCGTAATGGAGTATTTTTATATAATTAGAAAGGTCTAAACACTCTTTTTCTGGACAAGCATGGTTGCCATCCATTTTTATAGAAAATATTTGTCCAGACCGCATGGCATGTACCGCGGTACCTTTTGGCATAGCAAAATCTAGAGCCATTTGGTTTTTATGCGAAAAAGACCCGTTATAGCCTTGTATTACCTTGTGTTTTTTTCCTCTAGGGTAAGGTAATTGGTATTTATGACCTAAAGTTTTTTGGACATGTACACTACCTATAGCTTCGACCCAAGTGTAGTCTATTATAATAGGGGCTTTCTTTTTTTTCTTTTTAAGCCTAAAAATTATCCGTTTTGTTTCTGCACTTATAGTATCTATTTTTATAGAGTTTTCTTCAATTTTAAAATTTTCTCCTTTTAATACAACTTTAAAAGAATGCAATTGTGCTGTAGGGTTTTCTACATACACATGGTAGTTTTTATTACCTATAGCTTTATAAGAAAACTTTAATTTGTTTTGATGCGTTTGGGAAAAGGCGTTACATGTAATAAGTAGTACAATAATAAAAATGCGCATCCAAGGGGGATTAAAAGGTTTGTATAGAGGTAACAAAAATAAGAAGTAAGGTTTTAAATTATTCTACTTAAAGGCATAAATCTATTTTGTGGATAAATTGACTAAAAAAAAGGAACCAAACTTATGGTTAGACTTTTTTGATTTGTATTTTTACCCTGTTAATATTATGGAACAATTTATAGTATCTGCTCGTAAATACCGTCCTCA
Organism: uncultured Aquimarina sp.; assembly: GCA_937958735.1. Lineage (GTDB taxonomy): Bacteria > Bacteroidota > Bacteroidia > Flavobacteriales > Flavobacteriaceae > Aquimarina. Next base: position 1,360 of record CALGNG010000307.1, read on the forward strand.
AACTTTTAAAGAAGTGGTGGGGCAGCAAGCCATTACTAATACTTTAGAAAATGCCATTGCTAATAACCATTTAGCACAAGCATTATTGTTTACTGGGCCACGTGGAGTAGGAAAAACAAGTTGTGCCCGTATTTTAGCAAAAAAAATAAATTCTGAAGGAGATATAGACCCTAACGAAGATTTTGCGTTTAATATTTTTGAATTAGATGCCGCCTCCAATAACTCGGTAGACGATATTCGTGCTTTGGTAGATCAGGTACGTTTTCCTCCACAGGTAGGGAAATATAAGGTGTATATTATAGATGAGGTGCACATGCTATCCCAAAGTGCCTTTAATGCCTTTTTAAAAACATTAGAAGAGCCGCCTAAGCATGCTATATTTATTTTAGCTACAACAGAGAAGCATAAAATTATTCCAACAATTTTATCGCGTTGTCAAATTTTTGATTTTAAACGGATAGGAGTTGCCGATGCTAAAAAGCATCTAATTCAGATTTGTGAGACCGAAGAAATTACCTACGACGAGGATGCTTTGCAAATTATAGCACAAAAAGCAGACGGAGCTATGCGTGATGCTTTATCTATTTTTGATAGAGTAGTAAGTTATAGTGGTAAAAATATAACAAGACAAGCCGTTACAGAGAATTTAAATGTCTTGGATTATGATACCTATTTTAAGGTTACCGATCAAATTTTAGAAAATAATATTCCAAGTTTATTATTAAGCCTTAACAATATTGTAGTAACTGGTTTTGATACCCATCACTTTATAGCAGGATTGGCCTCTCATTTTAGAGATTTGTTAGTATGTCAGAACCCACAAACCATTAATTTGTTGGAGGTAAGCCAGCAAATTAAAGAGCAATACCACCAACAAGCAACTAAAGCACCTGCTTCTTTTTTAATAGAAGGTATAGATCTAGCTAATACTTGTGATTTACAATATAAGGCTAGTAAAAATCAGCGGTTATTAGTAGAGTTATGTTTAATGAAGCTAGCTTCTATTACCGCTAAAACAGAAAAAAAAAAGCCAATTTTAGAATAATACCTCCTTCTTTTTTTAGAAAAAAAATAGCTTCAGAAACAACAGAGGCAACCAATACCAATCCAAGTACAAACGCTATAATTACTCCAGTAGATAATACGGTTGCAGAAGCTTCTAAGACAGTAGTAGCAGCTGTAAAACCAGCTACCATACCTATTTCTAGTAGAGGAGGATCTGCGTTATCTTTAAAGAGTATTAAGGCTAAAAAAGAATTTGAGAAGAGTAAAAAAAAGTTTGTAGCCTCAGATCCTAAAGATTTACCAAAAGAAACGTTTTCCGAAAAAGAATTATTGAAACTTTGGAACGACTTTGGGCATAAAAAAGAAAAGCAAGGAGAGCGTTTCTTGGCCTCGACCTTTGCGATGCACAAGCCAAAGTTGAAAGATAATTTTATGGTGCAAGTAGAAGTCCCTAATAATGGGATGAAGGTGGATATAGAATTTATAAGAACCCCGCTTTTAGAATATTTTCATGAAAATTTAAGTAACTACAGTGTAGACATAGAGGTTATTGTAAACGAAGTGGTGGTCTCCCAGCAGGCCTATACCAAAGAAGATAAGTATAAAAAGCTGCAAGAAAAGAATCCTTTAATAGATATGTTAAAGGCAAAATTTGATTTAGATTTATAAATTATGATGTTAGGTTTAAAATTGCCCACCGATCCTAGATGGGTAAATATTGTAGAAAAAAATATCGACGAAATTTTAGTAGATCATGCCTATTGCGAATTAAAGGCGGCCTCTACAGCAATTTCTTTAATAAACAGTTTTCCCGAGTATGCCGAGTTGGTAGACGAAATGATTGCTTTGGTAAAAGAGGAAATGAGTCACTTTAAACTAGTACAAACCAAGCTGCAAGAAAGAGGGTACGAATTGGGTAGAGACCGTAAAGATGTTTATGTAGTAGAATTGCATAAGTTTTTTCCTAAAGGCGGTAGCAGAACCACGCAATTAGTACATAGGTTACTATATGCAGGGCTAATAGAAGCAAGAAGTTGCGAACGCTTTAAATTATTATCGGAGCAATTAGAGGAAGAGGATCTATGTAAATTTTATAGAGATCTTATGGTAAGTGAAGCCAACCATTATACTATGTTTTTAAAATTTGCACGTCTGTATGGAGATAAAGACGAGGTAGAAACCAAATGGCAAGAATTATTAGATTACGAGGCTAATATTATTTTAAATATGAGCAAAGAGGCTAAAATGCATGGTTAATTTTATTTTTTTGTTATTGGCTATTAATTGATTATCTTTTGTGTATTGTTTGAAATGATTGATTATTTTAAGTAATTAAACATTATTTCGACCTAATAAGTAGTTAATGTATAAAATAAAAATTAAAGCATATGAATTATTTATCTCCACAAATTAAAAAAATGTCTGCTAGAAACATATCTAAAAGTCTAATAAAAAGAGGGGTTTCTTGTGGTATTTTTCAAGAATTAGGCGTAGACGAAACTAATGGGAAATCAATGGCTATACCCAAAAAAGCATAGTTTCTAAACAAGGCTAAAACTAACCACTGGAGTTAGCTAATTAATATTAAAAATGTTTTAAAATTTAAAGCAGATAATATCTTCTCGTATTCCGGTTTAGAGATGTTACTAAATCCTTTTTTTTTAGGGTAATTTTATATCAGAGTGAAACATTCCATAGTAATACTAAAAAGTTATAGCCTGTTGTATTGGTAAGCTCTAAATTGCTCTGGGGTTTGTTTAGTTATTCGTTTAAACAGACGAATAAAATAAGAAACATCCGTATAATTTAATCGTAAAGAAATAGTAGATATAGATAAACCTGAGTGGATAATTAATCTTTTTGCCTCCAATAAAATACGCTCTATTAAAATTTCGGAAGGCGTTTTGTTTACCGTTTTTTTACACAAATAAGCCAATTGGCGATCACTTAAATTTAATTTGTCCGAATAAAAAGAAACTGGATGATGCTCTAAGAAATGAGTATCTACTAAAGACTCGAATTTGTTAAGCTGTAAGACATCATAATTAAAACCCGTACTATTTTGGTTATCAAACTCATATATTCTTGCTAACTCAATAAACATAGCATTTAATGTCATACGTATCATTTCGTGATGGCTGCGGAGTTGGGCATGATACTCTTTACAAATAGCCCTGTATTTTGCGGTAATTATTTTTTGCTCTTCGGGTTTTAAATGAAAAAAGGGTAGACTAAAAGTAGAATTGAAAAAAGGAAAACGACTTAATTTATCCGAATCAAAATCAAATAAAAAATATT
>CALGNG010000308.1 GCA_937958735.1 uncultured Aquimarina sp.
ACCCCAATACAGCCAATTCAATATTGGAAGCTTTGGATAAACTAAATAAAGCCCTAGTAGATAATAATATTAATAATATTGAAATAAAAGCAGCTAGTGAATACATGATTGATCCGTATTTTGAGGATATGATTGATAATAACAATCCTTTGTTAACATTTAACAACAATCATATTTTAGTAGAAATGTCTTATTTAAGGGAATCAGAAAATTTACAACAAGTACTCTATAAACTTCAATTAAAAGGATTCCAACCTATTTTGGCGCACCCAGAGCGTTATTCTTTTTATTTATCAGATTTCGAAAAATATTACGCTATAAAAAACCAAGGAGTAAAGCTTCAATTAAATATGTTAGCCCTAACGGATCATTATGGTAGTAAAATTCAAAAAGTAGCTTTACGATTACTTAAAGAAAACATGTACGATTATATAGGTATAGATACCCACCGTATAGATCACTTAGAAAAAGTAAACACTATTAAAATACCTAATAAATACTCTAAAATAATTAAAGACTTATTAGAAAATAATCAAAGTTTGTTTTAAACATTATTGCAAGCATACCTGATCTACTTCTCCAAAAGTTACGTTTACGTGATCTAGTATAGAAGTAGATAAAGATACTCCTTTAAAATCGGCCTTAATAGGATATTTTTTATGATTCCTATTAACCAATACAGCTGTTTTAAAACGTTTAAGAGAAACATTTAAAAAATGATGTACACCATAAGCCAATGCCGATCCCGTGTTTAAAACATCATCCACTAAAACAATGGATTTGTCCGTATATTCGGAAGAATCTAAAGATGTAGTTATACTCCCCAAAGGTTTAGACTTATCCATATTTACCTTACAAAGTTTCACTTCAATCTCAGAAATTTCAGATAATTCTTTAACTAAACGTTCGGCTAATTTATATCCACTAGGTGCGATTCCTGCAATAATTAATTCGGGTTCGTTAACATTAGTTTCGTATATCTGGTAGGCAATACGACGAATTTTATGTTGTATTTGTCTATGTGTAAGTATAATTTGCTTTTCCATGAGCTGCTATTCTTCTTCGTTAATAATAGGAGTAAACCAATCATCAATATCTCTTCTGTCTTTTTTTGTAGGTCTTCCTACTCCTTTTTTTCGATAATAATCTTTAGAATACTTTACCAATTCTAGTCTTTGCAACTCTTCTTTCGGAGTCACGTCTTTACGATATAAATCCACCAATTTAGCACCCACTCTACTAGGAGGAAGGTCTAAAACTTGGAAGGAATAGTTAATTTGATTTTTGCGAACCTGTATAATATCCGATGGATATATATCCCTAGATGGTTTTATGTTTTGCGAGCCAATTTTAACCTTACCGTTTTTGCACGCATCTGTAGCAATGCTTCGGGTTTTAAAAGCTCTAATACACCATAAATACTTGTCTCTTCGCATAGAAAATTGATAATAATAAATAAGATACTAAAATACGATATTATTGTATCTTCGTAACCAAATTTTTAAAAATGAAGAGAAGTATTTTACTTACAACTATTTTTGTAGCATTATTAAGTCTTATATCCTGTAATAACGACGATAATGGCTTTGCTGGAGTTGTTATAAGAGATAGAGAGCCGCAAAATATATTAGACGAGCGTTTTTTAAATGCCTTTTTAGAAAACTATACTTATAACGATATATTTTTTGAAAATGATGCCACATCTACCACAGACCATAAAGCAATAGAGTTTTTTAGGATTAGAGACAATAATGGGGTCCCAATAACCTTATCGGAAGATCAACAAAAAGTATCTACTGGTATAAGCTTAAAACAGAGTAATCGCTTAGGTTCTATAACCGTAAACGAATTCGGGATTAACTACAAGTTGTATTACATAGTCGTAAGAGAAGGAGAGGGAAAACAAATAGCGATTAGTGACGATATTTTAACCTCTTTCGAAGGTTCGGTTATAGGTACACCAGGAGCAATGACCCAATCCGATGCTTCCATTACAATTTCGGAAAATGTATTTAACGAAATTGTAGAACCAAATTGGTTAATAGGTTATAGAGTAAATCAAAACAATAATGGTGCATCTATTTTAGAAAGAGAAGTAGACCCTAGAAGATCTCTAGGCCTATCGCAATTACAATCTAAATTTAAAACAGCAGAACTTATTAATCCAGAACAGCCTTGTAATGTAGCTTTAACAGGTGTTAATGGAGATGTTGGCTTTGCTAATTTTGGTTTAGGAATATTAATTATTCCATCGGGTATGGCTTTTTATGAGTCAAGTATAGCTGGTACCCCGCTAGAACAATACAGCAATGTAATATATACATTCTCCCTATTTAATAATGTGTTTAACGATTTGGATAACGATAATATTCCAGATCTAGACGAAGGGGTAAATGAAACAAATATAGTTAATGCAATTACTATTGATACCGATGATAACGGAATACAAAATTTTTTAGATGGAGACGACGATGGAGACGGTAGATTAACTGTAAACGAAATAGAACTAACAGACCTTAATACTGCTGTAGATTTTAATTGTGACGGCGTAGTGGATAACGACTCTCAATTAGTAACTCCTTTTAAAGACGATAATAATAATGGTATACCCAACTATTTAGATTCCAGAGAATAATTAGTTGGCTTTAGATATACTTTAAAAAAGAGTTTAATGAAATTATTTCATTAAACTCTTTTTTTATTACTGCTAGTATAAAACAATTACTAAGTTGTTGTGTATCTAATAAAGTACGACTAAATAAAAAATAAGACATAAAGCATAATTTATAAAACTGTTTTAAAAAATGAAAAAAATATTAACACTAATATCGGTTCTAGTTTTATTATCCAGCTGTATTACAAAAAAAAATAACTCGACTACCGATAAACCAATAAAAGTTGTTAAAGTAAAAGAAGCATTAGGACATAAAAATCCTAATCTAGTAAAAGCAAATAGAATTATCCAAGAGGCTATAACAGCACATGGCGGGGATTTATATAAAACAGCTAATTATTCCTTTATTTTTAGAAACAAAACCTATCAATTTATTAATCAGGATAATAATTATGTCTATACAAGAAAATTTACAGATTCTAGCGGACAAAAAATTATAGATGTAATAACAAACGGTTCTTTTACTAGAAAGATTAACGCAAAAAGAGTGACGCTAATAGAAGCGGATGTGCAAAAATATATAAATTCGATTAACTCTGTAATTTACTTTACAGCGCTTCCTTATAAATTAAACGATGCGGCTGTAGTTAAAAAATATATAAGTAACGAAAATATAAAAGGACAAGATTATAATGTAATAAAGGTAACTTTTAAGGAAGAAAATGGAGGAGTAGATCATAAAGATCAATTTTACTATTGGGTTAATATAAAAGATAAAAAAATAGATTATATCGCTTATAATTACGAGGTTAATGGAGGAGGAGTACGTTTTAGAAGTGCTTATAATAGAAGTATTATTGGAGGTATTACTTTTCAGGATTATATTAATTGGAAAGCCCCATTAGGGACACCTTTAGGAGATTTAGCATTTATGTATACCAAAAATAAACTTAAAAAATTATCTAAAATCGAATCCGAGTCTATAACCAATTTAGCTAAAAAGTGATACTTTTTAAAGTCTATAATAATTTTCTGAAAAATTAAACGGACATTATTAGAATAGGTAAATTATGAAGCTATTCTTAATAATATTAGCTTTTTTATGAAGCTGGAAAGCCTTGGCAATTTAAAAAACAATCGAGAGCATTTACAGCGGTAATTTTAGATAATATCTAAATTATAGGACTAATCTGTAAAACGAGATGTTTCTGATAAATCGCGTACTTGAAAAATTAAGAACCATAGTACAGAATATGCGATTTATATGGAATTTTAAAAATGAATATTTAATTACCCAATATTAATGGAACTTAGGCTGTTTCATAAATTAGATCTAAAAGATCTATTCGCTGTTTTACTCATATATTATATTTGTACTATAATGTTGTGCATTATGTAACTTTGCTTTGGTAAAAGCTTTTCCAATTAAAATCCTCTTTGTTTTTTTCTTCTCAAATTTTCTTTGTAAATGTAATGTGTGTAGAATGGGATTTTTCTCTCTAATTTTCAGTTATTTACGGAATTCCGTAAATATTTCCTTGTTAATATTTGCTATATTTAAACCCTGTTTAATTGATTTTTTTAATGAAAAATATTCTGCAAATTTATTAATGAACTCAGTAGGACATATTTTAGAAATAAAGAATATATGATTAATATCAAAATGTATAAAGCTAGTGAAGGTGATGCTTTCTTAGTATCATTTGGACAAGATGAAAATATTAACGTATTAATAGATATGGGATTGTCGGAGACCTATAATAATCATATTAAAAAAGACTTAATTTCATTGAATGAAAGAACTAAAAGCATTCAATTATTAGTAGTAACTCATATAGATAAAGATCATATA
>CALGNG010000309.1 GCA_937958735.1 uncultured Aquimarina sp.
CATTTGTTTATCTTTTGAATATGCCTAATGTCGGAAAAAACCACTGATTCGTCAAATTGATTAAAACCCGAATTATAAATTCCAACTACTTTAAAAGAGCGAATATTATATTTTATTTCATTCTTTAAAAAATAGGTCACAGCTTTATCGCCTACTTTTAATTTTAGCCTATTAGCAATGTACTCGGAAATTAATAGCTCGTTATTAAGAGTTCCTGTAAAATTGGGCAGCCTACCAGATACCAGATACTCTGTAAAAGATTCCCACTGGTACTCTACGCCTACACCTTTTACGAAAACGCCTTCGAAACTATCTGCTGTTCTTATAATACCCGCTTTAGAAGCCGTAGCTTGTACATGGACTACTTCTGTAATTTTCGTAAATTCTGGATAAAAAGTTTGATTTGTATTTATAGGTTTTAAAGAAACTTCGCTTTGATTGTTATCAAAATTCGAAATTTGAATATGACCATTGAAAAGTGCTATTTTTTCACGTATTTTACGCTGTAAACCCAAACCTGTAGCTATAGATATAAGCATCATCACCATTCCTAATGCAATAGCAATAATTGCGATACGAATTATGGGTGCTGATATAGATTTAGAAAATGTCTTTTCTTTAATTAGCCTTTTAGCTATAAAATATGCGAAATTCAATGTCGAAAATTCAATTTAGATACTTCAAAAATACATTATTATTATTCATTTTTGGATTAGTTTCTTGTGGAAAAGCAACAAGTTCCTCTAAACAACAACATTCTTCTTTTAAAAACCCACCAATAGCCCAAATTAAGACTGGAGCTTCTCAACTATCTGCCTACCTACCTTTACTAAAAAACAAGAAAATTGCATTGGTAAGTAACCCAACTAGTATTGTTTTTAATAAAAACAATACCCCTGTACATTTAGTAGACACTTTATTAAGCCACAAAGTAGTTATTACAAAAGTATTGGCACCGGAACATGGATTTAGAGGAAAAGCAGATGCAGGAGAAACTATTAAAGATGGCTTGGATCTAAAAACTAATTTACCTGTAATTTCTCTATACGGTAAAAACAAAAAACCAAGTCCTCAAGTTTTAAAAAACGTAGATTTATTAGTTTTTGACATCCAGGATGTAGGAGCGCGCTTCTATACTTACATCTCCACTTTGGCTTATGTAATGGAAGCTTGTGCCGAAAATAATATACCGCTACTTATATTAGATCGCCCCAATCCTAATGGGCATTATGTGGATGGACCAGTATTACATCCTAATTACAAAAGTTTTATAGGCTTACACCCTATCCCAATAGTGCATGGGATGACTATTGGAGAATATGCCCAAATGGTTAATGGTCAACATTGGTTAGCAAACGGTATAAAATGTAAACTTAGTATTATTAAGATGCAACATTACAATCATCAGAAAGCATATTCTCTACCTATAAAACCGTCTCCTAATTTACCTAACGATATAGCTATTAACTTATATCCTAGCCTATGTTTATTTGAGGGGACTACTATTAGTGTAGGGCGTGGAACAGAAATGCAATTTCAAATTTATGGAGCTCCAAAATTATCTAAAAACAACTTTAGGTTTACTCCTAAACCTAATTTAGGAGCCAAGCATCCTAAATATGAAAATGTACTGTGTTATGGAGAAGATTTAAGACTAGTTCCCAAATTAAATAAAATTTCTTTAAAATGGTTAATTAAAGCGTACCAACAATACCCAGATAAAGAAAACTTCTTTACCTCTTTCTTTAAAAAATTAGCAGGTACCGATCTATTAAAAAAGCAAATTGAAGCGGGACTTTCTGAAAAAGAAATTAAAGCTAGTTGGTCTAAAGACTTAACCAATTTTAAACTTATTAGAAAAAAGTATTTGTTATATCAATAGATTCAAAATATCTATTTTCTTCGATTACTTTTCTTTTGTGTTTTATCTAAATGCTCTTTTAGTTTTTCTACCATTATAGAAGTCGCTGGGCATATTACCGTGTTTTCTAAAGTTAGTTTTGCTATTTTATGAAAATTTTTTCTATTAGTATGTGGATATTCTGTACAGGCTTTAGGACGTACATTGTAAATTAAACAATAATTATCCTGTGCTAAAAACTCACAAGGGGCAGTTTTAAAAGATTTTAAACCATCCGCTTCCATATTAACGTATTTGGTTTCGAAATCAAAAACTTTCATTTTTAGATGTTTTGCTATGCGTTCCGAATCTTTATCGGTAATAATAGGCACGGTGGTTTTACAACAATTAGCACAGCTTAAACAATCTACTTGTTCAAATGTTTTGCTATGTAATTCTTGCATTTTTACATCTAAATGCTTGGGCGGCTTTTGTTGTAATCGATCTAAAAATTTTTTGTTTTCTGGCTTTAATTCTATTGCCTGCTTTTGAATCTGCTCTAATTCCTGGTCCATAAAACAAAGGTACTGTTTCCGTTTCAAATCCCCTTAAAATTGAATATTTTTGCTTAATGCAAGACGATATTTTTGGAGAAGCTATAACTGCTTTTTTTAAGACTAAAAAAGAACAAGTTATTACAGTTAGTAATGAAGATTTTGACGATGACGAAATTGCAGTTTCTTATCTATTTAGGGACTACAAGCAAATGCCTCCAATAGAGCAAAAAGCATTACAACTAAGTAAAGGAAAAGTACTGGATGTAGGATGTGGTGCTGGAAGCCATTCTTTATATTTACAAAACACAAAAAAGATAGACGTTACAGCCATAGATACTTCTACAGGGGCTATTAATATTTGTAATCTAAGAGGAATTACCAACACAAACTGTGAAGATTTTTACAAGCATAAAGGTACTTACGACACCCTTTTATTTTTAATGAATGGGAGTGGCATTATAGGAAAATTAGAACAATTTAATGCTTTTTTTACTAAGGTAAAAGAATTATTAGCTCCTAATGGACAAGTATTTATAGATTCTTCCGACCTTATTTTTCTTTTTGAAAATGAAAATGGGGAACATTGGATAGATGCTACTAAAGGCTATTATGGAGAATTAAAATATCAAATAAGTTTTAACCATAAATCTTCCGAAATATTTGACTGGCTTTATGTAGATTTTAATACCTTAAAAAGAGCTTGCCAAGTACATGGATTTAATTGCGAACTAATTTTAGAAGGTAATCATTACGATTATTTGGCTAAACTAACACTTATTTAATTATTCTAAAACCCCATCGATTCTGTAAGGAATTAATTTAATTTTAAACTAAGCTATAAGCAGCATAGTTTTTGATATTATTATTTAAACCCCAAAATAAATTTCATGAATTCATTATATAAAAAAACGATACTACTTGCCATATCTACCCTAATGGTTATCTCTTGTGGATCGGACGACAGTGACAACAGTGGCCGGGAACTTATGCCACCTAATTCATTAACTCCAGGTAAAGCCACCGATTTATTTGGAGCAGATGGAAGTTCTATTAATATATCAGAATTACAAAGAAGAAATCCAAATTTTAATTTAGAAAACTTAAATAATACAGGTACTTCTAATGTAGATTTATTAACCTCTAGAAAATTTAGAAGTGTTACCTTAGAAATTGTTTCTATAGCTGGTTCCGAACCAGCTAGTTCTTCTATTAATGGTTTAGTTAATTTTATGAACCAGCGCTTAAATAAGCCCGACGGTATTAGAGTATTACAAAGAAGTATACCTAGCCCTGGTTTTGATTCCTACTCTACAAGACAGGTTTTCGAAGATATAGAAGTATCTTCTCGTACACAATTTAATACAGATACAGATATTTCTATTTTTATATTTTTTGCCGATGCCGATAATGATCAATCTTCTTTTGTCGGGGATATGGGTAGTGTTACTTTAGGTACTGCTTATTTTAATACCTCTCTTGTTATTTACCAAAGTTCTTTAAGGAAAATTGTTAGTAATAATTCTGATAGATTGGCAGATGTAGAGGCGAGTACTTTACGACACGAAATTACTCACCTTTTAGGTTTAGTTAATATAGGTACTGCTATGCAAACACCCCACGAAGACTTTCAAAGAGATGAAGATGGAGAAATTATAAACGATACAGATGGTAACCCTATCGGTAATGGTCACTGTAATGTTCCTGGATGTTTAATGGAAGCCAATGCACGCTTAATTAGTGATATGATGGGGGGCATTGAACCTTTAAGATTAGATCCTTTATGCATACAAGATTTACAAGCTATTGGAGGTAAATAAACTCTAATAATTTATTGCTTTAGGATGGGTATAAATATTCATTTTATCATCTTTAGCAAAACCAATTAAACAGATTCCCGTAGTTTTAGCTATATCTACCGCCAAACTAGTAGGTGCACCAATAGCTAAAACTACGGGGATTTTTGCTCTAGCACTTTTTTGCATCATTTCGTAGCCTACACGACCACTTAAAACTATTATCGTATTTTTAAAACTCTGCTTTTGGGTTAGTCTACTTCCTATTACCTTATCTAGTGCATTGTGCCTTCCTATATCTTCATAAATTGTTAAGAGGTTTCCTTTAAAATCAAACAAGCCACAGGCGTGTATTCCCCCTGTATGCTTAAATAATAGTTGATGTTGTTTTAATTTTTCTGGCAAACTTGTTAACACAGCAGTAGTTACTTTTGCTGTGG
>CALGNG010000310.1 GCA_937958735.1 uncultured Aquimarina sp.
CGATACAGTTCTTTTAGGAATAGATACTAGTGGAGCTATTAACACTATTTATAACCATCAGATCATTCAGCAAAAATGGAGTATTTTAAAACAGGAATTAGCGCAACTATATGAAGGGAATACTGCCGAAATATATTTATTAGGAATAGATAGAAAAATAAAAGACCCCAAAAAATTAATGGCAGACTTCCAACAAAACAGATTGTTTGGATTATTATGGAATGGTCTGCATAGTTTTTATTCAGACGATATATCGGAGAAAAAGAAAAGAATTAAAACGATTAGCAACATGGTAGAGCATATTCCTATTGTTATTAATGAAACCGTTTTTTGTGAGCAAATAAATAGAGATACAAATGAGATATCTTTACGGTTAAATGGGCAACTAAATAATAAGGAGACATTTACAAAAAAAATAGAGCATCATTTTGTGAGAAATGGAGGAAATAAAAAGTCTAAATTAGAGTTAACGGTTTATGATGGCGTTTATAAATTTAATACCAATACAGGATTAATAAAGGAAGCATCATTAGTAATCGAAACCACATTTGGAGATAATTATAAAAGAAAAGATCAATTTAACATTCACACTATTTAAGCAATAAAATAATGAGTGCTAAAAAATACGTTTGTAATCAAGCTAAAATAGAATGCCAAATGTGTACTAACCCTAATGGTACACTTATGGTAACTTCTAACATGATAAAGTTACAAGGAAAGCTTTGGGCTACGGAAAAAGATAAGGAGAAAACTAATTTGATGTTTCAAGGTACTTGTAAAGCAAGCCCACATCAAGCTATACCTTGTATTGCTGTTATGCAAACAGGGCAATGGCAAGGTACGGGAGATATATCGGTACAAGGCAATAAACCTTTATTAGCTAGCTCTACAATTATGTGTAATTACGGTGGGGCAATGATTAAAATTAAGGACGATTTGCAAAAATCGCAACCCTCTTCTTTATTACCTACAGCTGTAGATGGCATTACCCCTGATGTACCTGTTTCGCGAGTTATAGTGACTTCTTCGTTGGAAAATGAAGATTATAATGATGTGGCTAGTATTGATGATAGTGGACCTTTTGTATTAGCAGGTTCAGGTAAAAATGACAATACTAATGAAGAGGTAGCTACTTATTTTTTATTTTTAGATAAGGAATCAAAAAGACCTATTTCTAGCCTAACTTTTTATGTGCAAACAGCAGAAAATAAAAAAATTAAAGGAACAACCAATGAGAAAGGTTTTTTTGATGTTTCTAAAGATGAAAAAGCTCCATTTAAACTTCTAGGACATTATCATGGAAAAATAACTAAGAGTGATGATGAATTATCTGATAATGGAAAAGATATTTACACCTTTGAAGAAAAAGAAGAAAAACCTATTTCTTATATAAAATATTTAAAATATAAAAATCTCAATAAAGATCATAAATTATTAGTTGGGACTACTAAGGTTAAAGTAAAAACAGGAGACACCTTAGAAAAGTATTTTAAAGAACATCTAAACACATTAAATACTGAAAGCAATAAAGGCTCTGTTTTAATGGACTTTAACTTTGGTAGCTCTATAAAAGGAACATATAGGGCATTTGATTTTGGGAAGAAAGGAGAAATACTTATCCCTAAGTTTGATGGAGAGATAAGTGACTTAGACGAGAAAATGACACACGTATTCTATCTCTCTAAAATTGAAAGAAAGTCCTTGAGTCAAAATTTTTTAAACGAAACCGGTATTATTAAGAGAAATAAGTGGACAAAGCAAGCATTGAATACTTATGATATTTTCAATCCTGCTTTAGTCTATAAAAAAAGAACCCCTATCGAATTTGATTGGGATTATCATACAATTGTATTACATCACTCAGGTGATGGTCTTGATCCCAAGATTGAAGCATTAGAAGCCAAACATTCTGTAGGGAATAGTTGGGAAGATGTAGGATATCATTTTGTTATAGGGAGAAAGGAATTTAATCAAAATAAAATATATGAAGGGCGTCCTCTAATATTTAAAGGTTCTCATGCTTCAAAACTTAATTCTAAAAAAATAGGAGTTTTATTGGAGGGAGATTTTGACCATCAAATATGGGATTTTGATGATGATGTAGAAAATGAACAGATAGTTTTGCTAACAAAATTAATAGAATCATTAGTTGCTTTATTTCCTATAACAAAACTTATTGGTCATTCAGATGTTTTAGGAAAAGAAATAGGTGATGGTTGTCCTGGTAAAGAATTATATAAATTCATACCAAGTTTAAGAACTCAATTTAATTTAACAGAATAGATGAGCAAATTAATCAACAGTATATTCATTCTTGTAATTTTATGTATTCTAGTAAAATTATTTCTAATAATCCTTATTCCTAAAGGAGATTCCTCTGTTTTTTTAGGTGTTAAGTTTAATCCATTACAAGAAAATATAATTTATCAATATGATAATGAAATTGATGGAGAATACTTAATTATTCAAATTAATGAAATGCAATTAATAGGAGAAAATACTTTACAGTTCATTTTTAAAATCCCTCTTTTAGTATATATAAGTTTAATAGGAGTATTAATCATGTTAAAATTTAAGTTTTTAAAGAATAAAAAAACACCTTAAATAAAATGGTTTTAGAATTTGAACAAGATAACATATACGTAAAATTCACACCAGAAGAGTATGTAGAGGCAACAACATTTCGTGTAAATGTATATGCTAAAAACAAAAGTGATGGAGGAAGTGAAAAGCTTGTATTTACTTCTCCTAGCTATACCTTTAAAAGCTGTGAAGAAAATAGTTGGCATATTATTATAGATTATATGTTTTATAATGCTGTAGCTAAAAAAATTGCAAGTTCAGGTAAGCCATTACCCAATATTATCGATTTTTCTTTTAAAATTATAATAGGAGAAGATGAAGAAGAGGTACCCGGAGTGTATACGGTACATTTTGTAAGATACATGGCTCAACTTATGGATGTTTTAAAGTGGAAAAATGCAGCGAGACTTCAAAGATTATGGTTTACAAATGGTTTTAATGAAGAAAAAAAGAATGTCGAACCCGAATTGGATTTCATTGATATAGAATGGATATTTAAAATATCCACTCATGCGAAAATAATATGTGATAACTTCCATAAAGGCAATTTAATGTCTTTTAAAAGCGCTTGGAAAAGACCCGCAAATGAATTTTTCACTCCAATAGTTAAGAACTCTCTTAAGACTGAAATTAAAGACCAAATAGAGGATCAAGAAATTGAAGCCCCTAATCAGAATAACACGAAGACTACTTTTGGTGATTTTGATTTAAAAGAAGTAAAAGATAAAGCAGGTGAAAAAATGCCTTTAATAGAAAAATATTATTTCAACTCGCTCTCCTTTGGTGGGGATGGTGGAAAAGATGGAGCGATGCATATTTTAGGAAATGGTTTAGAGTTAGACGATTTATTGGGTAGCTTGGCTAATTTTAATTTTCGTGTAGCTGCTCAAGGAGAATTAATTCACGAAAATAATACCGTTAATGTTTATTTAAAAAAACTATTTTATTATGTAAAGGATAATTTTGATTATGTTGGAGATGAACAAGAATTAGGTTATTGGAGTATTGGAGATGAGATAAGAGTAAGGGCTCCTGAATTAGGAATTTTCACAGATGAGAGTGAATTTTATTATGTGAAAAATAAAGAATTCTCAGACTATAGGAATGATGTCTGTATGGGATATGATTTTCATGTTTACTCAACAATCAAAACTATAGATGTAAGTGATAAAAATATAAAGTTTGATTTATATGAATAAATTTAAAATAGCCTTTCTGATTATAATATTCTCTTTATTAAATAGTTGCTTTACCCCAAATGGAAAATTACGGACTAAGCGTACTAGTCCAGATGGGAAATATATTTTAGAGGTATATCAACTAAAATTATCGTCTGGATTTAGAACACATGGGGATTCACCAAATGCTTACGTGATTTTAAAAAATAAAGAAGGTAAAATAATTTCAGAGCCAAGTTTACTTAATAAATGCCATTTCATACTAAACGATTTATCTGTAGAATGGTATAAACATAAAGAAAACAAAGTTTATTATACCAATATCAGTTATATAAATATAGGAACTGGAAAGATGATCTGTTTATAGTTAAAACCACAACACAATGGCTGAAGATTTAATACCACATAGCGAAGTACAAGAAGGTGCAACCATTGTTCGCAATACGGTTACTCCAGAAACGGTTGAAAACAACCATGCCAGTGCCCCTAATGCCAATGCTAACTTTGTAACTCCTGTTACTAATGGCACAGCAACATTACAAACAGGAAAAAACTATCCCCAAAAGGTAACAGGGCCAACAGCAATAAAAGCAGGAGAAAAACTAGAATATGTTATATCCGAGTATAAAATAAATAATGAAGCCAACCTAGATAACGATAAATCTAAAATGCGTTGGTGCTTTTATATTGATGGAGTAACACTTAGCGGTAGTAAAAAGCACGTAAAAATAAAAAGTTCTCCCAATCAAAAAGAAGATAGCGACAGTAATTTTTTAAGTATTGAAAATACAGTAAAAAAAACACAAGCTATAGAAAGTAAAGCCTATCTGTATGCTAAAACAGAAATTGTAGAAGAAGGAGGTACTAAAAAAAATAAACTAACCATTGTGTTCTCTAAATGGTTAGATGGAAAAAAAATACATGTAGAAGCTTACAGGAATAAACCAGACCATAATCCTAATAAAGATTATGTAGTAACGGCTACCCTTACTGCCAAGCCCGAAATTTTAAATGCCTTTTGGTGCAATGCAAAAAAAGAACCCATAAAAACAGCAGGATACAAACAAGATATTTATATCTGTTTAGAAACATTAGGTATGGTAAAGACTACCATACCAATAGATGTTTATGAGGATGATTATAATTTAGGAAACGAAAAAATAAAATGGGAAAACAATACCACCCAAATAACAGGGCTACGCACTTTTAAAAAATTTAAAATACCTAAAAAAAACAATGCCCACTACAAAAGCCAAAGAGGAGGTTTTGAAGGAAGTGATTTAGAATTGTTTTTTAAACTACCCAATCAAACCGAAGCAAAAGGTTGGAAAAGTAATTATGGTAAATTCTTAATTTTAACAACCGATGAAAAAATAACCAAAGCCTATTTTGCTGTTCAAAAAGAAAGAGAAGTATTAGATACCTATACCCCATCTTCAACAGAAGAAACAACAAGCCAACCAACCCCTGCCATTATTCATACAGTTAAAGTAACTAGTAATGCATCTTCCTTATCGGCAATAGCTAACGCATACCCAAGTGTTACATGGCAACAAATTGCAGCGGCTAATAATATTTCTTCGCCGTATACGATTAGCAAAGACCAGCAATTAACCATACCAAATACTAATGGAACCACTACAGCAAATCAAAATACTCAAAATGAAGAAACCGAAAAAGAAATCTATTATGAAAAAATAGACAAATCTACATTAGGCGGAGAAGTACATATAGTTGTAGAAAGTTTAAATCTACATGGTAAAGAAGCATTGGTTAAAATTTTTGAAAAAGAAAAACTGCTCGTAGAAAAAGATAGTCCACTACCCGTACTTAATGCAGATGCAGAGGTAACAGAACTTAAAGCCAATTTTGATGATACGGGTAAGGCGGTAATAAAAGTGCAACTGCGTAAGAAAACAGATGAGGATTTTAAGAAACAAAAAAAGAAATTTGAAGTAGAAGAAGACAAAGACGCAATTGTAGATAACTTATACATAAAAGTAACTTGTGAAGGAGATGATACATCGCATGAAGAAGAGTTTTTAAAAAGAAAAGGATTTAAAGTAGAGTTAAGTAAGTGTTTTTGTAATAGAGATTTAACAGAAGAAGAAGTAAAGAAAATAATAATTGATTTACGAAAGTCTGAAACTTCAGTATATAAAGGAGAAAATAAAGAAAAATTATTTTGGAAACCTAATTGC
>CALGNG010000311.1 GCA_937958735.1 uncultured Aquimarina sp.
AAGGTACAAAATAAAATAAAGCGGATGCTTAAAAATTACATCTTTAAAATGAGAGACTACTAATAGCATGGCTAATCCAAAAATTGTAATCCATAGAAATACAAATAGATACACTGCATAAGAAACTATTACAGGACTAAATAGCAATAACAGCAAAGGGATTAAGGCTATAAACATTAAATAAGAAAAATAGCTTTGCTTTTCAAAAACATAACATTTTATTTTTTCTTTTTTATTAATCATTACTCCAACAATCAATTGTATTATCATTTTTGAGATAAAAAACACCGTAAATACCCCCAAAAAATTAAGGTAATCGACTAACAACAAACCTCCTAAAACATCTAAACGAAACAACACAACTTGGACTAATAAAGGGAAAACAATTAAGGAAAAAATAATTAGCAAAACATGGAATAGTTTAAGTAAACTATCGTCTCTATAGGTCTTTAAATACGTATCTGTGAATATTAATTTACTGAAATAAAGCAACTTATAACCAGAATTCTTCTTAGCCAGTAACAGTAATGAAAGTCCTATAATGTATAAAAAAATTATCCAATCTGTGGTTAATATGGTTCTAAATACAGCTTCCAATTTATTTATTTTTATGTAGAATTATAGTCGCAAATGTAAATGCTAAAATCGAGTTTTATAGTATCTTTGAAGTAAATTTAACTGAATGGCGAATAGTTTAGTTATAGTACCTACTTATAACGAAATCGAGAATATTGAAAGGCTAATTACTACAGTATTTGGCTTAGCAAGCAGTTTTCATATACTGGTTATAGATGATAATTCTCCCGATGGTACTGGACTAAAGGTAAACCAATTAAAAGAATTATATCCTACAAAACTGTTTTTAGAAAAACGAGAAAAAAAGTTGGGCTTAGGAACCGCTTACATCCATGGTTTTAAATGGGCTTTATCCAAAGATTATAATTATATTTTTGAAATGGATGCCGATTTCTCCCATAACCCTAAAGATTTGGAAAGACTACTAAAGACCTGTGTTTCCGAAAGTTTAGATATGGTTATTGGATCTAGGTATGTAAAAGGTGTAAATGTGGTAAATTGGCCTATGAGTCGTGTTTTACTATCCTACACCGCCTCTAAGTATGTGCGTTTTATTACACAAATGCCCATCCATGATACTACTGCTGGGTTTGTTTGCTATTCTAAAAAATTATTACAAACTATTGACCTAAATAGTATAAAGTTTGTAGGGTACGCTTTTCAGATTGAAATGAAATATAAAGCTTATTTAAAAGAGCTAAAGTTTAAAGAGATTCCTGTAATTTTTACAGATAGAACACACGGAGAATCAAAAATGTCTAAAGGAATTATTTCTGAAGCAATCTTTGGAGTAATTCAAATGAAAATTAAAAGTCTATTTAGAAAAAGATGAATAAAATACTCATAAAAAATGCCAAAATTGTTAACGAAGGTACTATTACTGAAGGTGACGTATATATTGAAGATAACTATTTTGTAGAAATAGACAACAGCATTAGTCCTAAATCTCCAGATGTAGAAGTTATTGATGCCGAAGGTAAATTTTTACTCCCTGGAATGATCGACGATCAGGTACATTTTAGAGAGCCTGGTCTTACGCATAAAGCAGATATACAAACCGAATCGCGCGCAGCTATTGCTGGAGGTATTACCACTTTTATAGAAATGCCTAACACCATCCCGCAAGCTACTACTATTGATTTATTAGAGGATAAATTTGATATTGCCAGTAAAAACAGTTATGCCAATTATTCTTTTATGTTTGGAGGCACTAACGATAACCTAGAAGAAATTTTAAAAGTAGATCCAAAAAAAGTAGCTGCTTTAAAATTATTTTTAGGCTCTTCTACAGGAAACATGTTAGTAGATAATCCCGAAACCTTAAAAGGTATTTTTGAGTCTACCGATCTACTAATTGCTGTACACTGTGAAGATGAGCAAACCATAAAAACAAACATGGCTGCACATCTAGAAGAATATGGAGAGGACATCCCTATAGAACTACACCCTATAATTCGTAGCGAAGAAGCTTGCTATTTATCTTCCTCTAAAGCAATTGCTTTAGCTAAAGAAACTGGTGCACGTTTACACGTATTCCACTTATCTACCGCTAAAGAATTAGAACTTTTTGATGGAAAAACAGCTTTAAAAGACAAAAAAATTACCGCAGAGGTTTGTGTACACCATCTATGGTTTAACGACGAGGATTACAAAACCAAAGGCACACATATAAAATGGAACCCTGCTGTAAAAACAGAAAAAGACAGACAAGGTTTAATAAAAGGCCTACTAAATAATAAAATAGATGTTATTGCTACAGACCACGCCCCGCATACCTTAGAAGAAAAAAATAATATATATACTAAAGCACCTTCTGGAGGACCACTAGTACAGCACGCTTTAACAGCTTTATTAGAGTTAGTACACAAAGAGCAATTAACCATAGAAAAAGTAGTCGAAAAAGCCTGCCACAACCCTGCAATTTTATTTGAAGTAGAAAAAAGAGGTTTTATTAAAAAGGGATATTATGCCGATGCGGTATTAGTAGATTTTAATGCCCCTTGGAGTGTTTCTAAAGATAACATCTTGTACAAATGTGGATGGTCTCCATTCGAAGGCTTTACTTTTAAATCTAGAATTACCCATACTTTTGTAAACGGTAAATTAGTTTATAATAACTTTAAAATATTAGACAAAGAAAAACAAGGAATGCGATTAACCTTTAACCGCTAAATACCTTTCTCTTATTGTATAAAAAAACCATTCGATGTAAAATCGAATGGTTTTTTTATACACCTATTTGTTCTTATAAGAGCTTACTATTTACAAAAACAGAAAATTAAATTATTAAAATTTTTACACAAAAAAATAATTCTTTTATCTGTTTTTTACAAAATAGCTATAGGGTATAATTAAAGTTAATTGTCTTTAAATTAAATAATTAACTTTAAAAAATAAATATGGGTAAATCAAAAAAAGTAGTAGAATTAGCAACAAAAAGCATGAACAGTAATTTTAAAAAATCTACTGATCCAAAGTATAGTTCTGAAAAAAGAAAAAAATACGAACAAAAAACAGCCTCTCAATATGCAGCTAGAAAAATTTTTGGGCTAAAAAACAATATATAGAGGCACATAAAACAAAATAGCGAGACTTAAAGACCTCGCTATTTTGTTTTTTATAGTTTTTAGATACTGTACTACCTATAAATAACACAATAACTTTTTTAATTTAGTAATTCTATAACAACTATTATTTAGCCGCCTTCATCCCTTCTTCAATCATATTATAAAACTGATCTAGTTTAGGTAGCACCACAATTCTAGTCCTTCTATTAGCTGCCCTATTGTCTTTGGTATCGTTATCCTTTAATGGTATGTAATAACTTCTACCCGCGGCAGTAATCCTCTTAGGATCTACATCAAATTTATTTTGTAAAATTCTAACTACAGATGTGGCTCTTTTAACACTTAAATCCCAATTATCTATTAACTCTCCTTTTTTATATGATACATCATCGGTATGCCCTTCTACCATAAATTCGATATCAGGCTTGTCATTTACCACCTTAGCAACCTTACCTAAGACCGCCTCTGCTTTTCTATTTACACTATAACTACCGCTATTAAATAATAGTTTATCGGAGATAGAAATAAACACTACTCCTTTTTCTACATTAATTTCTATATCCTCGTCGTTAATATTTCCTAAAGCTCCTTTTAAACTAGTTACCAAAGCTAGGGTTACCGAGTCCTTTTTGCTTATAGCGTCACGCATTGTCTTAATCTGCATGTCTTTCTCTTTAATACTTTCTAAAGAGCGCTCTAAATTTTCTGCTTCTTTTTTTGATAAAGAAGCCAAATCTCCAACATTATTTAAAAGCGATGAATTGGTGTTTTTTAACAAGTCTACCTTTTCTCTTAACACTCTTATTTCACTCTTAGAAGATGCTTTATCTTCCATACACATATTCAATTTAATAGTAGCATCATCTAACAATTCCTGTTTTTTCCGCAATCTATAATCTAAATCTGCATACTTTTTCTTTGTAACACAAGAAGTTAACATAAAAGAAGCCGCAATACCTATTAACAATATGTTTTTCATAAATAATTATTTGGGTTATGTATATCTATTAGGGTTTGTAATATAACGTATAATTTGATCTACAATTACATTAATAGGCCATAAAATTAAATTAATATGCCTTATTTTCAATGTTGTTTAACAAAAGAATATTGCTACTACACTTAGATGTAGTAAATTTGATGCAGCTTAATTTTTGCTTTATTTAATAAAATGAAATTATTACCCCCTTCCTTTTTCTTATTCCTTATTTGTTTTAGTTGCCAAAAAGTAACCAAAAACACTCTACCACAACATCTCTTAACGGAGCAACAAATGATTGATGTTTTGTATGATGTAGTTTTAATAAAGACCAGTAAGGTCAATTTTCCTAGAGAGTTTAAGTCCTCTGGTATTTCGCCTAAAGAGTACATTTGCGCAAAGCACGATGTAGACAGTCTTATTATAGAAGAAAATATTAACTACTACAGTTACGAACCAGAAAAAATAAAAAAAATCTACGAAAAAGTTAAAGACACCTTAAAAAACAAAGCTAAACTATTAGACAAAATTGTAACTCGTAGAGAAAAAATAGCAGAAAGGGAACAGGAAATAAAAGATTCCATCGCTAATGCAGAGTTAGATGGAACAAGAAATAAAAGCCTAAAAGACTCTATAACTAATCTTAAAACAGAAAAACTAAATTCTAAAAAACTGGAAGACTCTGCAATTAATACCAACATAAAAGAAACAACAGCTAAAGATTCTTTAAAGTAATTTAAGACTTAATCTTTAAAAGTTTTAGAGACCTCCTTAATATACATCTTCATAGATTGAAAAGAAAAAGGAATTGCTTTTTCTATTTTTTGTGAGCTATATATACTTTCAGAAAACAAACTGTCCTTTATATCCATAGGAATAATTGGTACGTAACCAAAAACAAAGGACAATCCCGCTTCTAGTTTAGCAAATATATCTATTACAATTTTTGACACTTTTCTCTTAGGTGCTTTTTTCCCTAAGCTGTTTGCAATAGTTGTAATTACTTTTTTATGACTCAAGTTTTCGGACACCAACACAAACCTCTCGTTAACTATAGCAGAATCCATTAATTTTGCCATAGCTTTTACCACATCGGTTACCGTAACATAACCTGTTATCCCTTCCGTATAAAAAGGCAATCCTTTTTTTACCTTACAAAATATATCGCTACTACCTGTTCTATATCCTTTACCTATAACTACCCCTGGATGCACAATAATTACAGAAAGCCCTTCCTCACTTCCTCTCCATATTTCCATTTCTCCACCATACTTAGAAATTGCATATCCAGAATTTTGCCTTTCGGCATTCCATTGGCTGCTCTCGTCTAAAACAGATTGCCCTGGACTAGGGTTTAAGGTAGAAATACTACTTACATAACACAGCTTCTGAATTCCAAAATCGATACTTAAATTTACAATATTTGCGGTACCTTCTATATTTACCTTTTTTAATTTATCAAAGGCTGCACTTAAAAAAGTAACATATCCTGCACAATGGTATACTTGGGTTATATTATAGTTTTCGAACACCGCATTTAAAGATGCTATAATAGTAATATCAGCTTCGATCCAAATAATTTTACTCCAATTCGAAGACTCGTCCTCGTATGCATTGTACTTATGAAACACCAAAGAGGCATGTGATAATGAATCTTGGGAACGGTATATAGCTACAATTTTTTGATTAGGAAGTTTAGACAACTCCATTAATAGATGAATACCTACCAATCCCGTACCTCCAGTAACTAATATCATAGCTTTTTTTTACTTTGTAAAAATAATCAATTATCTCCCTAAGACTTCCCAAAAGTATTTAAAAAGCAAAACACAAAATTGGATTGTATTAGTATCTTTGCGCGCAGAAACTTATCAAGTTATGGCACACAATTTTATTGAAGAAATTACATGGAGAGGAATGCTACACGATGCAATGCCTGGTACAGAAGAGCATTTATTAGAGGCTATGCGTTCTGCATATGTAGGTTTTGACCCTACTGCAGACTCTTTACACATAGGAAACTTAGTTCCCATTATGCTATTAAGCCATTACCAACGTTGTGGACACAAGCCTTTTGCTTTGGTTGGCGGGGCTACAGGTATGATCGGGGATCCTTCCGGAAAATCTGCAGAACGTAATTTATTGGACGAAAAAACACTTAGACACAACCAAGAGGCCATAAAAAATCAACTAGCTCAGTTTTTAGATTTTGATGCGAATACTAAAAATGCTGCCGAATTGGTTAACAATTACGACTGGATGAAAGATTTTTCTTTCCTAGAATTTATCCGTGACGTAGGAAAGCATATTACTGTAAATTATATGATGGCTAAAGATTCTGTAAAAAATCGTTTGTCTGGAGAAACTTCCGACGGCATGTCTTTTACCGAATTTACCTACCAATTGGTACAAGGCTATGATTTTTTACATTTATACCAAAACAACTCTTGCTCTATCCAAATGGGAGGTAGTGACCAATGGGGTAACATTACTACTGGTACCGAATTAATACGCCGTATTGGCGGAGGAAAAGGCTATGCTATTACTTGCCCCTTAATTACCAAATCGGACGGCTCTAAATTTGGAAAATCCGAAGGAGGAAATGTATGGTTGGATAAAAATAGAACCTCCCCTTATAAATTTTACCAGTATTGGCTAAATAGTAGCGACGAAGATGCGGAAAAATATATTAAAATATTTACTTTTTTAGATCAGGAAACGATTGAAGCTTTAGTTAAAGAACAACAAGAAGCACCTCATATGC
>CALGNG010000312.1 GCA_937958735.1 uncultured Aquimarina sp.
TTAAAAAGTCGTCAAATCTCCGAATACAATATTAAAAAAGGTTTAAAAGAAATTAGCGATACCGATTACCTAACTACTTTTGAAGAGGTTAGCCAAAAAAAATGGGAAAGCTTAGATAATGAGCCTTCTGCGAAAGCTAAACAGAAATTTATTAATTACTTTCAATATCGAGGCTGGGAAAACCAGTTGATTCTCGACAAACTTAAACAACTTACAACCTAATGGCGCAACATAACGACTTAGGAACAGAAGGTGAAAAAAGAGCAGTAGCATTTCTAAAAAATAAGGGTTACAAAATTCTAAAAACCAACTACCGCTATATAAAAAATGAAGTAGATATTATTGCTCAATTTCAAAATCAACTCATCGCTATAGAAGTCAAAACTCGTAGTACTCGCGATTTTGGCGATCCACAAGACTTTGTAAAACCTTCACAAATAAAATCCATCGTAACAGCCGTAAATGCGTACATGGAACAAAAGGACATAGACTTAGAAGTGCGTTTTGATATTATTGCCGTAATCGCCATAAACAACACCTTTGAAATTGAACACATAGAAGATGCTTTTTTAGCCATTTAAAAACATCTATTCTTTCCGTTTTCTAAAAGCTACAATTTCCGACAGTAACTTCCCTTTTTCTATATTAAAAATAGGATGTTTAGCACTACCTATAATTTGCGAAGCATAAATACCACTATGTCCCGAAAACAAATATGCTACAAAACAAGCCACGGCAATATATTGTCCTGCCTCTATACCAAACAGCTCTATCCCCATTAATGTACAAGCAATAGGTGTATTGGTTGCCCCTGCAAAAACCGCTACAAATCCCATTGCAGCAAGCAGGTCCATTGGTAAAGGCAAAATCCATACTAAAGCATTACCCAAGGTAGCTCCTATATAAAATAGAGGCGTTACTTCTCCACCTTTAAAACCAGCCCCTAAAGTAAATGTGGTAAACAAGAGTTTTAAAATAAAATCATAAGGCAATCCCTGCCTAGAAAAGGACTCCACTATTACAGGAACTCCTAAACCTATATAACGGGTCGAACTTATAAAATAGATAGCTACAGCAATTACAATTCCACCAATTAAAGGGCGCAAAGGAGGATATTGCAACCGTTTAAATTGACTGCTCCAAAAATGGGTGCCTTTTGAAAATAAACGGGCCACAATTCCAAAACATATCGCCGCAACTATACACAATCCTAAATTTGGAAGTGTTATTGGCGGTATATGCGCCACTACATACTCGGTATGCGTACCTCCAAACCCCTTACAGGCTTGGTCGGCAATAATGGCTACCAATACACTTGGGAGTAAAGCCTCAAAACGCATCCTCCCTACAATTAATACCTCCAATGCAAAAATAGCCCCTGCCAAAGGCGTTCCAAATACCGCGGCAAAACCCGAGCTTATACCCATTGTAATAAGTATTCTTCTATCTAAAGATTTAATATCAAAAAATCTAGAAAGCTGGTCGGCAATAGCACCACCCATTTGTACCGCCGTACCCTCTCGTCCCGCAGAACCTCCAAACAAATGCGTCCCCAAAGTGGTAACCAACACTAATGGAGCCATTTTAAAAGGAATTATTTTTTCGGGAAAGTGATACTCGTCTAATAATTGATTATTTCCTCTAACCACACTTTTTCCAAAATAATGATATAAAGCACCAATTATAAAACCTGCAGCCGGTAACCCCCATATAATTTTACTATTCTCCTCCCTAAAATTAGTACACCAATCCAAGGTAATTAAAAAAAAAGCTGAAGCCCCTCCTACGAAAACTCCAATTATTAGCGCAATAAGTAACCATTTACATAAATAAACAATAACAGAAGGATATTGTAGGCTTATTAAATCTTTAAAAGTCATTTGCTATAAGTTAATACGCAAATATAACGGAATTCATTTTTTAGATATAAATACTATACTTAAACAACACAGACACTGCAACCCAGCAGCTGTAAAAAATTACACATCAAACACTTAAATTCTATAGAAATAGGTTTTTACACATAGTTACTATATATCCTTAAAAACAAAACCAATCCAATTATTCTTAATCTCTAAAATTAAGCCCTATTTTTATTTGTATTTCCTCCCAAATATGACCCAACAGCTGTTAAATAATACCTAATTTTGCAAGCAAAACATATAATAAAATTCATAACTATTATTTTTGTTTAGCCAAAACCCCCAAAAGATGAAACAAAATAAAACTTGGGTAAGCTGGAATGAAAATTTAAAACATTCATACCAAAACTTACACACAGTAACTACAGAAAAACAATTAGCGGAAGTAATTACTAAAGCAAAAAAAGTTCGTTTTTTTGGATCCAAACAATCCTCTTCGGATATCGCCGCAGGTGTGGATACATTAATAGATATTAATTCCTACAATAAAATAGTTAGCTATAATAACGAAGAACTTCTTGTTACCGCTGAAGCTGGCATGAAATTAGGAGACCTTATCGAAGCTATTGAAGCCAAAGGGTGGTGCATCCCTTGTTTGCCAGACATTAACACCGTAACACTAGGCGGAGCTTTGGCTACTGGAACCCATGGAACTAGCGGACAACCTTTGTGTGAATATATGACTAGTTGTCGCCTAATTTTAGCCGACGGAACCATTAAAGAAATAAACAATGGCGACCCTTTAATGGATGCCCTTCGTGTCTCTCTAGGTGTCTTAGGGGTAATGTCTACTATTACTTTTAAATGCGAACCTATTTATACACTGCATTTAAAAGAAGGCCCAGAAAAGGACGAAAAATGGCTATCTACTATTAAAGAAGATTTAAAAAAACACGATTTTTTAAGAATCTTATGGCTACCACATACAGATCATGGCTATGTAATTAAAGGAGATAAAATTGACCCTAATACTCCTATTAATGATCTAAAAGCTCCAGAACACGTAAAAAATAGACGTAAAGCTTCCAAAATACTTTACAAATACACACATATATTCCCTTGGTTTACTGCCATTGCAAATAAAATATTATTCAAAAGATTCTTTAAACATAAAACAGAACACAAAGGCTCTTTGTACCAAGCCACGGTAACCAAAAAAAGAGGCTCCACTTTAGAACTAGCAGAGTGGACTGTAGCCTTGGATAAATTCCCTGCTTTGTTAAAAGAATTAAAAGAAGCCATTAATAGCTGGAAAAACGATGCTTTTATTCACATTCCAATGGATGTACGTTTTATATACAGCGACCAGTCTTGGCTAAGTTATGGCTACCAACAAGATACGGTAACCATGGGGTGCGTATGCCGAAATACCGCTTCTGCAGACACCTATGAAGCCTTTAATGTAGTAGAAGAAATTTTCCTAAAATACGGTGGTCGTCCACATTGGGGAAAACGCTTTAAAGCCAAAGATGCTGAATTAGCAAAACTATATCCTAAATGGAAAGATTTTAAGGAACTACGCGGAAAAATGGATCCAACTAACAAATTCCTAAACCCTTATTTAACAGAAGTGTTTACTGCAAAAGCATAAATAAACAACACACTAAAAATTTCTATTTATGGACATGCCTAAAGGTTTTTTATTTGATTTTGACGGAGTTGTAGTCGATAGTTTTAACGCACACTTTTCTGCATGGTCCAATGCTTATAAAGATATATTTAATAAAACACTAGGGGATTTCCCTCACGAATGTGAAGGAAAATCTCCTATGCTTATTGCTGAATTTTTATGTAAGGAAGCTGGAGATATTTTAAAGAAAGAGACTCTTTATAATTTAAAACGCGAATACCTAAACACTGGAAAAGTAGCTCCAACCCTAATGCCTGGCGTTATAGATTTTGAAGATTATATCCAAAAAAATCAAATTCCATACGGTATCGCCAGCAATGCCACCAAAGATTATTTAAAAAATAGTATCCAACAATTAGGGCTAAAATTCGAAACCTATTTTGGTTTTGAAGATTACCAAAATCCAAAACCCAATCCAGAACCTTATATAAAATTAGCCACTAAATTAGGTTTTACAAAAAAGGATTTTAAAAATTTATGGGTATTTGAAGACAGCCTTCCTGGTGCTACAGCAGCCATAAAAGGTGGAATGACAGCCATAGGTATCGAATCCCAACATACAAAAGAAGAATTAGAAATGGTAGGTTGTACATTTAGCTTTAAAACACCACAAGAAGCTCTTAATTTTATAATTAAAACTACAGAAGCTAATAACTAACTTAAGGTTATTCTATATTTTAATAATCATTTTAAGCCAAATTTGTTTGCAATACCTATTTGGTTTAAAATCGTTATTTACCTTAGAAGACATTCCTGTAATTCAAAATTTTAGCCAACAAACATAGTCTAAAGAGTTTCAAATTAGACTACACACTCTCCAAATAGGTCTATTTTTATTTTATATTTTTTTCAAACTAAATCCTATACAGACATATTATTTTAGTTCAATTACCCCATATCTTCTTAAGGTAGATTCTTAACACATCCTCCCTTTTACTTAAATTAAGACATTTTACATCTTTTTCTTTATTATTTACTTCAAATATTCCCACCTAATAAAAGTATTTTATAAAAATCAACACACAAATCGTAATAATTTGATTTTCAAATAATTAAAATAAAATTTATTTTTCTATTCACTACAACGTTATAGTAAGTGTTATAGCTTAATAACAGATTAAAAAAATACATTAAAGGGTTAAATAACACGATATATGTATTATTTGTTAAGTTTTTTTATATATTTATCCTTTACAATTAAAAAACACAATGTTATGAAAAAAATTTACTTAAGCATTGCTTGCGCCATTACTTTATCACTTGGAATGAATGCACAAACTATTTACGATAGTGGTTTTGATGAAGCTAGTTATGATGATGCTGCTGTACAAACTAACCTAGACGCTCATCCAGATTGGAATGCTGGCCATTTTGCAAATGCTAGTACTTGGAGCGCTAACACCAATAACCAAATAATTA
>CALGNG010000313.1 GCA_937958735.1 uncultured Aquimarina sp.
GCCAATTATATAAAAGGTAAAGATTGTAGATTAATAGGACCTAACTGTCCAGGAGTAATTACCCCAGGCGAAGCAAAAGTAGGAATTATGCCTGGTTTTGTATTCAAAAAAGGAACCGTTGGTATTGTTTCTAAGTCAGGAACATTAACTTACGAAGCAGCAGACCAAGTAGTAAAACAAGGTTTAGGAATTACAACTGCTATTGGTATTGGTGGAGATCCAATTATTGGAACCACAACTAAAGAAGCAGTGGAATTGTTAATAAACGACCCAGAGACAGAATGTGTAGTAATGATTGGCGAAATAGGAGGCCAGTTAGAAGCAGATGCAGCACAATGGATTAAAGCCAGCGGAACTAAAAAGCCAGTAGTTGGTTTTATAGCAGGAGAAACAGCTCCAGAAGGACGTACAATGGGACATGCAGGAGCAATTGTGGGAGGTTCGGAAGATACTGCTGCTGCTAAAAAAGCAATTATGCGTGAATGTGGAATCCATGTAGTAGATTCTCCAGCAGAAATTGGTAAAAAAGTAGCAGAAGTTTTAGGGAAATAATTTTCTAAATTTCTTTTTAATATAAAAGACCTATTCACGTAAGTGGGTAGGTCTTTTTATGTATATATCCATCACATAAATTACGATTGTAAGTAAAGAAGCTTCGAGTTATATTTTAATAACAGATTCCTAGATTGGGTATCCAGAAACCTCTCCTTATATAGTTTTAGGAGTTAAGATTAAAAACATATTCAATATTTAGAAGATAAAAGCGGTATCCATATTATCCAAAAAAACTATAGATGCTGTTTTTATAGATTTAAAGTAAAATTTAACGGTTGTAGGTAGAACTCTAAAGGCTTTTATTTCTTCTAACAAGCCCAATACCACTAAAAATAAGCAGGAAAAAGAGCCAGAATGGACTTTAAAAAGATAAAAACTACAACTTTTTTCTTTTTAATACGAACGTATTTTCTTGTTAATTTTTATTTTGAAATCTACTTTATAGGGTAAAGCGTTATGTTTTTAAGATAAACGGCTTTTTTTTGACAACAATAGATATGCAAGTATTTGTTAACTAATTACTTGTAGATTTTTTTATTAGCTACCAATATAAATAAACAATCAAAATAGGTATCTTAGGTTATCGAAATTAACCCGTAAAAGTTTAAAAATATGTCCTTTAGTTCCAAATTAAAAGTGGATAGTATTGAATACAATGTAATGATTGCCGATTACGAAATTACACAACCAGACGATGGTACAGGTTTACCCAACTCGCGTACTGTAGGGGGTAAAATAGAACTACGTATAGAGACTCAAAAGGGTACAGAGTTGTTCGATTGGGCAAGTTCTAACAACCAATTAAGAGACGGAGAGCTTATATTTTACAATAGAGATAATGTTTCCACTTTTAAAAGAATTGATTTTAAAGATGCCTACTGCATAAAGTATAAAGAGCATTTCGATTACAATAATAACGACCCCATATTTACAGACCTTATTATAGCTGCAAGAGAATTAAATCTTAGAGGATCTAAATTTACTAACGATTGGGACATTAATAGCTAATTAAGTACTTGCGTTTATAATTAGTGTTCAAAACAAATAGCCTAAAAAAATGTCATTACATACTCACATACAAGTATATCTGGACGGAACCGTTTTCACAAAAATAGTTGCGTTTTCATTAGAAGAAAAAGTAGGAGAACACGCTGTGTTTTCTGTATCCCTTCGAGGGCAAGCGATAGAAAATAAATTTACAGGTGCTTCTTTATTAGAGCGAAGTAAATCTTTCTTAGGAAAACCTTTTTTTTTAGAAATAACAGAAACTGGCAGGGTAGATAGAGCACCTTTATATTTTAGAGGTCAAATAACCCAAGTAAAAGGAAAAAAAGGCGACGACCATGGGGGGTTAGGAGATCTTATTAAAATTTCGGGAAAAAGCAGCAGTATATTGTTGGACGATGGGCCCAATTTAGACAGTTCTGTAGAAAAATCGTTGTCGGAAATTGTAGACGATTTAGCTAGGGATTACAGTTCTTCGGAATCAAAAATAAAAATACGTCCAGAAAACGATGCGCTATTAGCTTACTCTGTACAACACCACCAAAGCACCTTTGGTTACCTTCAATATTTAGCAGCTACCCAAGGCGAATATTTGTTATACAGTGTAGACACCCTGTATTTTGGTAAACCCAATTTAGGAGAAGAAGTAGTCCTAAAATATGGAGTAGATTTAAAAGATTTTAGTTTAGGATTAACCACAGAGCCTCTTAAATTTAATTATTTTAGTAACGATTATACCAGAGAAAGCACCAAAAAAGCATCTAGCGAAGACATCGCTTCTACGGCAAGAGGTTACACCTCTTTTACCTCTTCTATAAGTAATCAGTTTTTTCCAAAAGCAGACAACAAACAAGTTTTCTATGGTTTTGAAAGTAACCGGTTACAACAACAACTAGACAGTGCCGTAGCCTTACAAAAAAAACTAGCAGAGCAAAAACAAGTAAGTCTAGTTGGAGAGAGCACCAATATGGGCGTTACTTTAGGAAAAGTAGTAGCCATTAGAAGTAGCGACGATAGCTTTGGAAGCTATAGAGTAACCCAAATAAAGCATACCTATAAACAGGGTGGTAATTACAAGAATACATTTACAGCAGTCCCAACAGAGATAGACGTTTACCCATTAACAGATATAGGACTAATGCAATCTTCCCACCCACAGGTAGCCAAAGTAGTAGCCACTAACGATCCCAACGGACTAAGTCGTATAAAAGTACAATTTCCTTGGCAAGCAGTCTATAACAAAAAAACACCATGGATACGGGTAGCTACCCCTTATGCTGGTGGCGATCGAGGGATTCATTTTCTGCCTGAGGTTAACGACGAGATATTAGTCGCCTTTGAAAACGGCGATGTAGAACGTCCTTACATGCAATCTGCCTTATACACAGGCGTAAACAAGCATAGTGCATGGCAAAGTGAGAATAACGATTTTAAAGGAATCACCACCAAAGGGGGACATGTTATAGAATTGAATGACACCGCAGGTGGGGAGATGATTACTATTACGGATAAGAATGGAAATAAAATCTTAATTGATACCGCTAACAATAATATGGAGATTTCTGCTTTAGAGAATATGACCTTTAATGCCAAGAATATAGAATTGAATGCGCAAGAGGAAGTGAATATTAATGCGGGGACAAATATGAGTACTCGTGTAACCGAGGACATTTCTATAAGTGCGAAAAATACTACTGAAATGTTAGAAGAAAATAAAACCTTGGTGGCTAAAGAGATTTTAGGAAATGCAGAAAAAATGCGCCTTGAAAGTTCTAAAGATAATATGGAATTAGTAAGTTCTAAGCAAGTAGATATCCAGGCCAACGATAAAATTAAACTGTTCTAAATGTTATGAAAAAATGGGATTTTGTAACAAATATATTAAAAGAAGAGAAAAAAGGATTGACTATAAAGCCTGTAAAGTTTAATCCAATTAATATACGACGCACCTATGGGATATCACTAAAATTTCAAGAAGGTAATAATATAAGAGAAACACAAATTCATTATAAAATGGATGCGATCCATTTGTATGCTAATGACGATGATACACATATTTTAGAGCTGTGTAAACAGCAAATATATATTAATGAAAAATCGCCTGATTCTATTATGGAAGAATTGGCAGACAAATGTGGAAAAGTACTATATCCGCTACATATAAAAGTGGATGCAAATGGGCAACTTCTTGGTATTACAAATCAGCCTATGATTAAACAAAGGTGGGAATTAGCAAAAAAACAGTTAGCAAAAGAATTTACAGGTAAGGAAGTGCAGTTGTTGCTTAAAAATATGACTGAGGTAGTTAATGACCTAAAAAAAATGACTGTAGCAATTTTGGAACATGATTGGTTTTTTCTTTATTTTTTGCCCCTGTTTTTTCTATTAGAAAAGATATTGAAATAGGAATGCCTTTAATCCCGTATAGTATTCCTGTTAAATTTAAAATGAACACTATTGTAGAAGAGCACCCTCATAAAATAGGAGAACATATTATAACCTTGAAAGGTAATTGTAGCGACCCAAGAAGCGAAAGAGATATTTTAAAAGGAAACCTTATACCCTTTGAAAAACAAGTAGAGAAACAAAAAGGAACCGTAAATTTAAAATATCATATTTATAAAAACAGTTCTTTTTTAAATATAATTACTGGAGATATTACATTAAATTTTTCTAGCGGGAAGTCTAAAAAAGTAACCGTAGAGTGTTATAATTTAAAAGGAGAACCCCAGCCTAAAACTTTAACAGAAAAAGAAGCGTTAAAAGATATGGAGGATCAAAAAGAACTAGAAACATTACAAAAAAAGAAAAAGAAGCGATACCTTCTTTTTTAAGAAAATAAAGTTTAAGACAATATAAAAATATGAGTACTGGGCATCTATTAGTAGATGGGGCTATGTGCAAATGTAAATTTGGCTTTGCACCCGATGTTATAAAAGTGGCAAGCCAAACCAAAGGTTATATTAATGATAGTGCAGGAAGTCAAAAGCTAATCGCAAATACTATGGACATTGGTATGCCTTTACAGGCCAAAACCTTTGGGCAGTGTAAACTACAACCCACTACAGGAGGCTATTTACCTTGCGTTCCTGCGTTAACGCAATGGCAAGCCCCTTACGATAATGTATTACTATCCAATGGAGGGCAAATACTTACCGAGAATAGTAAGGCCATGTGCGCTATTGCAGGATCTCCCTGTGTAGAGATTACTTGGCATGGGCAAAGTGCTGCTACTGGGGCTATTGCAGCGGCTGAAGCAGAACCAATAGTGCAAAGCCAGTTAAACCCATTAGTAAACATAGCTAAAATGGTAGAATCTCAAAATAATGATTTAGAGATTGAGCAAGAAGAGTGGACTCGTAGCGAGGAAGAAAAAGTAGTAGCTATAAATTGTGATTTATATTTTAAAAGTACCGGAGATCTAAAAACACCAAGACTTGATAGTAGTGATAAATTACTTTTTGAAAGTTCTAAGCCTTTTATATCTGGTTTAAAAACGATTTTTGGAGATGATATAAAACATACTGTTTTAAAGGAATTTAAAAAAAATCTAGAAAAAGGAGCAATTCCTCCACCTAATTGGGAAGTTGATCGTTCTCTTAGTGATAATAGAGGCGGTTATTATACAGATAGAACAATATATTTAAATAAAAATCTCGTTTTAAAAGCGGAAGAAAACCCTACCGCTTGTTGGTTATTATTTAGAGTAATGATAGAAGAAACTGGGCATTATATTGATGATTTATTAAGAAATGAATACGATTCTATCGGTGGTGATGCATCAGGTGATGAAGGAACTTTATTTGCAGCCGATTTTGTAATCTATAATCAATTACTTTTTAAAAATTTTCAGTTTGCAAGTTTTAAGATCAAAGGAGAAGACGGAAGTATTCGAGATTTCGATGCTAAAGTACTTGCTGGTTCACCTGATAAGGATAAGAAAGGAAAAGACTTGGTATATGTCGAAGATAAATCTGACGATCACGGTATTATTACCCTAAAAAATGGCGAGCAGAGAGAAGTTGAATTTTTTAAGATTGAAGGTGGTGGTGCGGTACATGAAAGTATCACAAAACAGGCTGCAGAAATTGCTAGTAAAAGATTAAACTGTAACATCTATTTTGATGCTAAGTTAGATAAAGGAGTTGCATGGCCTGATGTACCTTGTGGTAACGAAAATTCTGTAGAAACTTGTTATGGAGATATGCTATACGTAATGGCACAAAATAAAACTAAAATTACTCGAAAATGGATCGATAAAAATAGTATTGTGTATAAAAGTCATTTTGGAGAATATCAATTCTGGCATTCTATGGCTCCTCCTGGAGACTTTACCAATGCCCAGGTCGTAGATAAAATAGTCGAACAAGCGAAAGAATGGTATGACAAAGCACAAGAAATAGAAAAAGCTAATAAAGAAAAAGCTAAACAATTAAATTTATACCATTATTATGGCTTATTCCATATAGGGAAAATTTTACATATGGTACAAGATTCTTATTCTCCTTCTCATGTGCACAGAGAAGATAGTACAGGTGATATAATACAAATACAATCGTACACAGAACAAGATGAACATAAACATGGGGAACCAGATAAAGCAGATCCACACGGAGGTTCTAACCCTATAAAAAGAGCAATAGAAGCCTCTGCTTCTGTATTGGTGTTATTTGGTAATGGTAAATCTAGTAATGACTTGGAAAAATATTTAAGAAGTACTGTGTATAAATTTGGAGTTGATCCTGATTCGGATATAGATGTTAAAGATAAAAAAGCAGGGGGAAGTTTAGAAGAATTCAAGCCTAAACCAAAATAATGATTATTCGAAAAACTAATTATAATGAAAATTTTAAAAAAAATGAGTCTTATATTTTTAGGAATAGTTCTAATAGGTATCATTTTAATTCTGTATTTCCTCTTTAGAAGAGATACTAAAGAATGGACAGAAGACA
>CALGNG010000314.1 GCA_937958735.1 uncultured Aquimarina sp.
AATACCACTATAACCTCCTAAAGCATCAATCTCCCTTACTATTTGTCCTTTAGCTATACCTCCCATGGCAGGGTTGCAACTCATCTGAGCTATGTTTTGTAAATTCATTGTAATTAACAATGTACTACATCCCATATTGGCGGCAGCGGCAGCGGCCTCGCTACCTGCATGACCAGCGCCTACTACTATTACATCATATTCTTGTCCAAACATATGCTAATTGTTCCACGTGGAACTATAAAATTATACTTATTAAAACTTTTGCAAAGCTACAAAATAGACGATTACTATTTACATAAAGAATAGAGCTCTGAATAATAAACTCGAATGTTCCACGTGGAACGAATATCTTATTGTTTCACGTGGAACATCTCAATCTTTTCATTCTCTTTAGATCGCATTAAAGAATCTTCTTCTTCTGTCTTGTCTTTATACCCACATATATGCAATACCCCATGCACTAATACTCTGAGCAACTCTTCGTAAAAAGATATATTGAATTTGGCAGCATTATCCGATACACGCTCTAAAGAAATATAAATATCTGCATTAACAAAATCGCCAATAGAATTATCAAAAGTAATAATATCTGTATATGTGTCGTGATCCAAAAAACGTTGATTAACGTCTAATAAATAAGCGTCATTACAAAAAACATAATTAATCTGACCAACCTTTTTATTCTCTGAAGTAACTACACTGGATAACCAATTAGCTATTTTTCTTTCCTCTAAATCTATTTTAACCTCTAGGTAATTAAAATTGAACATATGTTATTTACTAAAATATTCGTTTACTTTTAACTTGTAATTGGGCTTCAAAGGTAGAACTTCTCTATTTAAAATTTCGGTGGAATTAAAATACTTTTTTATCTGCTCTGGTGTAATTACATCATTAGATATATAGCTTTTACTATTTATTTTACTCTTGCGCTTTTTATCTTTTCCCTGTTGGAATTGTGCTTTATCAAGTTTAAATAATTGGTGCTTCAAATTAAGCATTCTATTTAATGTTGCTGTATTAAAACCTTTTTCTATTAGCTCGTTTTCTACTTGTTTCATCTGATCCAAAACACGAGTGGCTTCCCCTCTTTTTAATCCTGCCTCGGAAATTTTATCGGCCAATTGATTTCGTAAGTCTTGCTGCTGTTTAAAGATCTCGAACAATTGCTCATAATCATTTTCACTATCTGCATTACCTTCGCCTTCCCCACCAGATTTCCCTTTCTTGTCCGATTTAGACTTTCCTTTACCAGAGCCACTAGATTTAGAACCCTCTCCTTTATTGTCTAAATCTTTCTTATTGTCACCTTCCTTAGTAGCACCTTTATTGCCTCCTTTGTTATCCCCTTTAGAGTCGCCTTGATTAGCCGATGAGGATTTTCCTTTTCCAGATCCTTTCCCTTTTCCATCAGAAGATTTATCTCCTTGCTTACCACCAGGCTTTTCTCCATTTCTAGATTGCCCCTCGCCTTCTCCAGACTTCCCTTGTCCTAAACCAAAACCACTAGAGCCTTCCTTACCACCTTTGCCAGATTTTCCAGACTCACCAGATTTACCTTCCTGTCCTTCTTTCCCACCTTGACCAGATTGTCCTTTTTCTCCTTCACTTCCACTTTTTCCATTATCGCCCTTCTGCCCTTCCTTTCCAGAATCCCCTGGCTTTTTTGCTCCACCAGATTGTTGCTTATTAGAATCCCCCGGCTTTTTTTGTCCTGCTTCTAAGGCTTGTTTAAATGCTTTATTAAGGGATTGTTGCTTTTTAATAATATCGGGTAATTGAAATTCTTCTTTCTTCTTTTTCCCTTTACCTGCTTTAGTTAGCTGGTTTAATTGTTTTAAACTTGCCGAAAGCATTAATGCCAAATCGTTAGAATTTGAAACGGCAAAACGTAATTTGGTAACTCCTAAATAAGTTTGATTATCTGTAATACTCTCCAAAGAACTATCCATATTGTATTCTATATCGGAAATTAGATCGTTTATTTTTGTTCCAATTTTAGGGTTACGAGAAGAGATTGCAAACAAACTATCGTCTATATGATTAAAGTGTTCTTTAAGCTGATTTTGTTTACGTATGTATTTAGAGTAATTAGGACTATTGGTATTAATAGAATTAAAACGTTCCATATTATCTTCCTGATCTATGGAAAATAACACCAAATTATCCAATACTTGTCTTAGCAATTCTTCGTCGTCTTTTAAATCTCCTGCTCCTCCTCCACTAGCCGTTTTAGACATTTTATCTGCTAAATTCTTCATCATTACTCCAGCTACATTTTGTTTTCTTTGTGCTTTTTCAGATTCACTTTTTTCGATATTTGTAACAGCTTCCTTTTGTTTAGTTTCTATTTTGCCTTCGTAAACAGCATCGTCGTCTAAGACCATTGGCTTTCTTAACTTGGCATTATGGCTACGCAAATCGTCTAGCTCGTCTCTAATAATTTTAAACTCTTTATTCATCTGCTTTTGATCTTCCAAATTTGGAATTTCTTTAGATGCTTTAATTTCTTTATCGCTTAACAATTCTAGCATTTGTACAATACGTTCGTGTTTTTCTATTACATAATGCCTTTTAGTAAGCTCTAATATTTGGCTAAGGTTTTTGGTTACTTTTTTGTTTTCTTTCTGTAACTCGTCCACCTTTTCTTTAAGTTCTTTAGGACTTAATTTTTCTATAGCTTTCTTAATCTCTTCTATAAGTTTTTTGTTTTTTTCTAATTGTTTTTCGGTACGCTCTAATTCTTCCTTAGTTGGATTTTCTTCTTCTGGTTTAGAGATTTTATCTATCGTCTTTTTTAGATTTTTTGCCAGTTTTTCTAACTTCTTTTGTTCCGAAAGTTGTTTTTCTAATACAGTAGATAACTTTTCCTTTTCTTTAAAACTAACCGATAGAGTTTGTTTTTGAAGTTTAGAAAAACTTTCTAAATCTAATTCTGATTCTTGAAACTTATCAATCGTATTCTGAAAATCGTCTAATTGCTTTTGATCCGATTTGGATTCGTTTTGTTGCTTTTCTATTTTAGAAGATACTGTATAATTAAAAGTTTCGGATCTAGATGCTTTGGCTCCATTAAAGGAATCGTTATCGAATACCTCAAAATAAAAAGCATAATTTTTAGCTTCTAACAAATTCAAATCGTTAGGAAACTGAAATGTAAATTCCCCTATAGATTCTTTAGAAATAGAAAGTGTTTTAAATTGCTTGTCTTTAGGCGAATTGGATTGATAATACACCAATTGTAATTTAGAAATTCCATAATCGTCTGATATCCTTCCTAAATAAAATTGTTTAGAAGCATCAATAGAATCTTTTTTAGAAAGCACCTTAATTAAAGGATCTTTGTCTTTAATTACTTCTATATTAAAATTGAGTTTGTCATAGTTAGAAATATAGGCATTAGAACTACTTATCTGATAAGTAAAGTTGTCTCTACTACGTTTAGAAAACGTAAAAAGATTTACATTCTTAGAAAATGAATATGCCGAGTCGTTATAAATAAAACTAACAGCTTCGGCATTTTTACTGTTTACATTCCAACCTAAAAGAGATCCTTCTGGAACTAAAGCCGTACCAGAATTTTTAATAACTTGTTTCTTTTTACCTACATGCCTTGGAGGAGTAATTTGTAAATTAAAATCTAAAATAGAGGGAGCTTCTTTTACTTCTAAAATATACTCTCTACTAGTTATATCTCCAGCAGTTAAATTAAACTTCATGTTACTAGATAAACCATTAAACGTGTAGCTATATTTATTATAATCGGTTTTTTTAAGAAAGTAACTGCTTCCGCTATAATTAATTTTTATCTGGCTTGGAATGGATTTACCTTCTACTCTTACTTGTAATAAAAAATCACTATTTTGAAGTGTTTCTAAACTAGAGTTTTCTACCTTAAAATAAAATGGCGCTGGTGGCTCGTAGGCTACATTATAATTTACTACTCTGTTTAAACTTGTTTTATACCAATCGAACCCTTTAAACAAACTAAACATTAAAAAAAGTACTACAGGAATTAGCGCATACTTAGCATAGGATAGACTGTTTTTAAAGTTAATGGCAGATTTAAAAGGTATGGGTGATAATTCTCTAGATTTTTGATCGATACTGGCAGCTAATAAATCCGATGGCACAGCATTATCTTTAAGTTGCAATAGATTTATTAATTGATCGTCTATTTCCGGAAAATGATTTCCTATAATTTTAGAAGCATCTAATAGAGAAATTTGTTTTCCTAATTTAACTAACCTTGCCAAAGAGATACCTATAAAACGAATAAAGAGATAACCCGAAATACCTATAAATGTCCAAAATAGTAGTGTTCTTGTTTTTATAGAAAACCACAAGAAATTCTCTAATAACAAAATGGTTAACAAATAGAGCAAGGCGACTGCTAAGAAAATTAAAATTCCCTTAATGACTTCATTCACATAAAATTTCTGAATAAACCCTTGTATTTTTTTTAAAATAAGACTGTAATCCGCTGACATATATTGATGTTAAACCTATAAAGTTACACAAAGTCCTGTTAAAAAAAACTACAAAGCTATTTAATGGACTGTATCAAAAATTATATTGATTAAAAACAGTACTAAAAGTCGTTTTAAAATAAAGTCTAAACAAGTAATAGATACTTATATTTGCATCAAAATTTAAACTTATGTCTGCTGTTAGAGTTCGCTTTGCACCAAGTCCTACTGGTCCCTTACATATTGGGGGATTACGTACTGCTTTATTTAATTATTTATTTGCTAAAAAACACAACGGAACCTTTGTTCTACGTATAGAAGATACCGATCAGACCCGTTTTGTAGAAGGCGCAGAAGCTTATATTAAAGAAGCTTTAGATTGGTGTAATATCTCTTATGACGAAGGTCCAGCGAAAAATGAAAAATTTGGTCCATATAAACAAAGTGAGCGTAAACATTTATATAAAGCTTATGCTGAAGAATTAATTGCTAAAGGATATGCTTATTATGCTTTTGATACCGCCGAAACTTTAGATGCAGAAAGAAAAAGTTACGAGGCCGAAAAGAAAACCTTTATTTATAATTGGCATAATCGCACCCAACTTACTAATTCTTTAAGCCTTACGGCAGAAGAAACTAAAGCAAAATTAGCTGCAAACGAACCTTATGTAATTCGTTTTAAATCGCCACAAGATGAAACTTTGGTTATGAATGATGAAATTCGTGGAGAAATTA
>CALGNG010000315.1 GCA_937958735.1 uncultured Aquimarina sp.
TAAAATAAGGGATTCCCCGAAGCAAATATGAGTATTGGAGTATCTTTTTGTTGGTATTGATTAAATACGGCCTGCATTGGACTTGCAATGGTTATCCATTCGAAATTAGTAGGCAGCCACTTTTTTACCAATTCCAAATGGCGTACTCCTCCGCTAAATACCGTACAAGCCGCTATTCTATTTTGCTGCTCTTTAGTAAAAACTGGGGGAGTATTCCCTATACCTATTACATAAAAAACCATCTTAATATTTTTCTTTTATAACTACCTCGTTTTGTTTCTTCTTACAGGCCCATTTTTTAATTTCTAGTTCTGGTTTACTATAAAACAGGTCTGTATAACCAAAACATAAGTAACCTATTAATTCGTTTTCTGCTGGTGCGTTTAAAATTGTTTTTACTTTATTAGGATCTAAAATACTTACCCATCCCATTCCTATATTTAAAGACCTTGCCATTAGCCACATATTTTGAATGGCGCACACCACACTGTATTTCCCCATATTAGGCATGCTTGTTTGGCCTAAAACGGGTTCTTGTTTGGGTTTATAAAAAACAGCCATATTTAATGGGGCTTCTGTTATACCCTCTAACTTTAGTTGGTGGTATTCTTTTTGTTTTTCTTTAGAAAACTGAATTGCTGCTTTTTCCGTTTCTTCGTTAAACGATTTTTTAATAGCTTCTTTGGTTTCCTGTTCTTCTATTAACACAAATTCCCAGGGTTGGGAAAACCCTACCGATGGTGCTGCCAAACCTGCTTGGATTATTTTATAGACTACTTCTTTAGAAATGGCATTGCTTTTAAACTTATTACCACGAACATCTCTTCTATGCAACAGTATTTCTTCTAACAGGTGTTGCTCTTCTTCATTAAAAAAACGTTGCTTGTATTGTTCCATTAGTTGGGTAAGTCTAACTTTTCTACTTCTTCTAATGTAAATGCCGCATTAACTATTGCTGCCGCAAAATTACTGCCACCTCTTTTTTCTTTTATTAATGCATAAGGGGTATTAGTTAGCATTTTTAAACGCTCTTTGGATTCGATTACATTTATAAAACCTACAGGAACCCCTATTACGCCTACAGGTTCTATAGTCCCTGCATGTATTTGATCTACAATTTCGATTAAAGCTGT
This sequence comes from uncultured Aquimarina sp., assembly GCA_937958735.1. GTDB lineage: Bacteria > Bacteroidota > Bacteroidia > Flavobacteriales > Flavobacteriaceae > Aquimarina. The sequence continues at coordinate 1,134 of CALGNG010000315.1, forward strand.
TGGCGCATTACCTATTACAAATAATGCTTTGGGGTATTTTTTTGCTGCTAATTTAATACCTGCTTGCGATCTTGTTAGTTCTTCTTTAACCGCTATTTCTAAAGATTTTGGATCGTTTAATAAACAAATTACTTGGTTTTTATATTTATTGGTAAAAGCTTTAGTTATACCCGATTGTACCATGGTAACATCGGTTACTATGGTGCCTCCATTTTTTAAATAATTTTGCCATGTTAAAATAGCTTCTACCGACGTTTCTAAATAATTAATGTATTCGAAATCTCCCGAGGTATGGATACAACGGATGGCTGCCCATAAATGGTCTTTAGGGAAATTATTGGAAGGCAGATTGTCTGTAATTTCTTTAAAACTAGCTACCTGTATTTCTTTCCCCAACATGGGTTTTCGATCTAAATAACCTCTTGGAGTAATTAAGTGTTTTTTGTATTGAAAGGTTTGACTGTTCCCAATCATAACTACGCTAAACATGTCTACCTCTTCTACATTTAATTCCCCTAGGGTGGTTATGGTAATATTTTCTTGAGTCCGTCCTAATTGTTTACAAATTGCTACGGGGGTTTCCGGAGATCGGTGTTCTAGATAGATGTTTTTTAAGGCTTGTAGTTGCCAGTATCTTTTTTTACTTCTAGGATTGTATAAGCCTGTTACAAAATCGCCCACAGCTGCGGCTTTTATTCTTTTTACTATAGTGGTCCAAGGAGTCATTAAATCGGACAGAGAAATACAACAAAAATCGTGACCTAAAATAGCTCCTAGTTTGCTTCCTGCAGTAACAAATGCAGAAATCCCTGGTACGGTTTCCAATTCTATATCTAATTCGTCTTTGGCTACTTTTTGGTACACTAACGATGCCATAGCATAAACACTGGCATCTCCAGAACCTATTACGACTACTTTTTCACCTTTTAAGGCATATTCTACTGCAATTTCGGCTCTTTTTTCTTCTTCGCTTAATTCTTTACCAATACACAGGGTATTGGGATTAATTAGATGCTGTATAAATTGAAAATAGTAATGGTATCCGATAACTACAGTGGCTTCCGACACCGCCTCGGTAGCCATTGGTATTATGTATTTTTGATCTCCTGGACCTAGGCCTACAACTTTAATCATTCTTGGTATTCTTTTTAATAATTAATAAAGAAAAATAGGGTATTTCTCTTTTTAAAACTTGCTGTAAGTCTGTGGTAATAAATTCTTGATCTGTTCCCAAACGCTCGCAATAATAACAGGTTAGATCTTGTTTAATTAAAGCAGCTTCGAAATGTTGCCAGCCCGATCGTATCTTCATTAATACTAAGGTATCGAAATCTTTAAAATAAGTATTAATTTCTTCTATCGTATAGATTCTAGGTATAATGGCTACTTTATCGTTTAAAAGACTTAACGGGATTTGATGTTTTGCTGCACCTAATGTAAAAGAATTAATACCAGGCACTAAACTTACGGGTAGCTTTAAGCTATGTAACGTTTCTAAAATATAGGAAAATGAAGCGTATAAGCTTACATCCCCTTCGCAAACTACCGCCACTTTTTTACCCAAAGTATAAGCTTTTTCTATTTTTCTTGCTGTGTTTGCATAAACTTCTTTAGCAGAAGTTCTATTGTCCGACATTTCTAAATAAAAACCAATTAGCGTTTTGTCTTGCAGTTTATGGTATTCTAAAATAGGGTATACAAAGCTTTTTTTTATTCCCTTAGAAATAGATCCAGGGTAAAAAATAATGTCTGCTTCCTTTAATATCCTTAACCCTTTTATGGTTAGTAATTCTGGATCTCCTGGACCTAAAGCTATACCGTGTATTGTTTGCAAAATGCTTAGTTTTTTTTCTTTTTTCTCTTATATAAAAATAATTGCCATTTTTCTTCAGCTACCCCTGTTTTATCCATTTCCGAACGGGACATGGTAAAAAACAGATCCGATAGCCTGTTGACGTATGCCATAATGTATTCTTCCACACATGCGGGATCTTCTTGCATTAGCGTTACCAAGGTACGTTCGCCTCTTCTTATTTGTGTTCTACACACATGGCATAGCGCCGAAATTTCGTTTCCTCCTGGTAAAATAAAATAGTCGGATGCTGTACTTATATTTGCTTCCAACTCGTCCAACCATTTTTCGCAAAAATCTGCCCCATCTATTGGTTTTGGGTTAGGGTTTTCTTTTTTAGAATCGGATGGACGTGCTAGGTGAGACATCATATCCATCATATCTTTTTGTATACGATGCAAATTAGTTTGCCACTCGTGGCTACTCCCCAATTTAGCACGCAATAAACCTATAGTAGAGTTTACCTCGTCTAAAGTACCAATGCACTCTATCCTTGCCGAATTTTTATCGGTTCGTTTTCCTCCAAAAACACCTGTTTTACCAGCGTCTCCTTTACGTGTGTATATTTTCATAGTTATTAATTATGCGGTAACGCTTAGTTTTTCTTCTAAGGCTTTTAGTATTTTGCTTTCGTCTAATTTTTCCCCTATTACTACCAATCGTGTTGCTTTTAGTTCGTTTTCATTCCACTTTCTGTCAAAGTAGTTTTCGAAACGATTGGCTACTCCTTGCACAATCATACGCATTGGTTTCCCGGGTACATTTATAATTCCTTTAATTCTATAGATTTCGAATTCTGCTACAAGTTGTTCTAGGGCTTTTATTAGCTCTTTAGGCGTATGTGGTGTGGCTACAGTAATTACTATAGAGTTTATAGTCTCGTCATGCTCGTGATCGTGATGGTGTCCTTCCTCATGGCTATGTCCATGTTCGTGATGGTGGTGAGACTCGTGATGGGAGTGTTTCTCGTTTACATAGTCTTCCGATTTGGCATCGATACCTAGTAATATGTCTACGGGTATATTTCCTTTTACAGCAGAAACTAATTTTATTTGATTTCCAACTTTTTTCTGAATTACAGCACTTACTTCTTCAAATGCTTTTTCATCTATTAGGTCGGACTTTGTCATAATAATTAAATCGGCACAAGACAATTGGTCTTCGAATAACTCTTCTATAGAAGATTCGTGGTCTAAACTATCGTCTTCTAAACGTTGGTTTTGTACTTTTTCTCTATCGCAAATTTCTCCTGTTGCTTGCCCAACTACGTCTACTACCGTAATTACGGCATCTACGGTAATTTGGGGTTTTAGATCTGGCCAGTTAAAGGCTTTTATTAGTGGCTTGGGTAAGGCCAGACCAGAAGTTTCTATAATAATATGGTCTATATCTTGCTTACGCTCCATAAGTTGTAGCATGGTAGGCAAAAATTCTTCTTGTACAGTACAGCATAAACAACCGTTACTTAGTTCTAAAATATTTTCGTCTTCGCATCCACAATCGTTTGCTTTTAATATTTCACCGTCCATTCCTAATTCTCCAAACTCGTTTACGATAATAGCCAAACGCTTTCCGTTTGCATTTTTGGCTATTTGGTGTATTAGGGTGGTTTTTCCAGATCCTAAAAATCCAGTAATAATGGTTACTGGTACTTTATGTGTGTTAATTGCCATGATTTTTTGTTTAATTTTAAGGAGTTTGTAAAGGGGGTATTGCTTTTTATAATTTAAAATTTATGCTCTTCGAAGCTATTCTTCTATCTAAATTTTCACCACTTTTTAAGCTAGTAAAAATTAACTAAAAGCGTTCTTAAATTCCCAGTACTTTTTTAATGGTTTCTCCTATACTATTTTTTTTAACTCCTGGTTTTTCTTCTTCTTCAAATAAAATCCCTTTTACATTAAGATGGTGACCTACTTGCTCTTTTCCTAAATCTTCTTCAAAACCTACTACTTGTTTTCGGTACTTACATAGTTGGCAGTTCATACTAGCAGTACCATTTTTAGCTTCTTCTAAACGCTCGTCAAAAGCTTTTAGAATTAGTTCGTCTGCACCAAAAGGATCGGTAAATACGTATTCGTTTTCTGCTTCGTCATTCATTTTAGAGACACTTGCATAAATACGTTCTAACAAAACTCCTGTAAAAAAGAAAAAGGGAATTACAATGGTACGTTTAAATCCCAGTTTATTTACGATTGTTAAACCATCGTCTATTTTAGGGTATGCTGTACCGCTATAGGCTGTGGTAGCAAAACCAAATCCCATCCCGTCTAAAAGCATACTGGTTAATTTGGCTACATCGCTATTGGCATCGGGATCTGTAGTCCCTCTACCTACTACAATTAGACAGGTATCTCTACGGTCTACAGGAGAAAGCTTGCTTTCTGTTTCTTTTATACGTTTTACGGCTAAGTCTAATAAAAAAGAACTTACTCCAATATGTTTCCCCATAGAGATGCTAAGATCTTCGTGATAACTCTGTAGAGTATTTAGCTCGAAAGGTATGTCGTTTTTTGCATGTGACCCGGCAAACAAAATAACTGGTAAGGCATATATTTTACGTATCCCGTTAAGGTACATACGCTCTACTGCAGCCTCGTAGGTGGGGTGATTAAATTCTAGAAAACCATAATCCACTTCATATTGGTTTTCGTAACGTTCTCGTAAAACACGCACTAGTTCTTTAAACGAATTAACGCCTGCGGCTCTTCTCGTACCGTGTCCACAAAGTAAAATACCTTCTTTCATCTAATTTTATTAGTCCTATTTTCTGATAAAAGATTAAGCAATAAGATAGCCTTAACTTTTTTTTAGAACCACCCTTATTGCAATAATACTATTTATAAAAAAAGTTTATAATACTTCTGCTGTTTTTTCTACTTTAAGAATTCTTGGGTTGTTAGCATCCATAGACAAATATATTTCTAAAATATATTCCCAAATTACTCTATTGTTCTTAGGAACATTTAGAGTTAATAGGTGTTTTCCTTTTTTATTTTTAAAACGAATAGCTCCTATTAGATCGGGATTACCTTGTAGCCAAATTACCTCGGATACGCTTAGTTTACTTTCCAAAACGTCTATAGCTAATTTTTCTTCCATGGCTTTGGATATAGCTCCAATAGCTAGTTTAAAATTAAGCACTGCCCCCGTAACTTCTATTTCTACCTCGTCTGTATAAGCAACAGTATGCTTGGTGTCTATCCTATATTTTTTATCTTTAAAAAGCGCTTCTATATTTTGCTCTTCTCCAAAAAGCTTTTT
>CALGNG010000316.1 GCA_937958735.1 uncultured Aquimarina sp.
TAATTATTTGATTTTAAATTTTTTGTGAAATTAATATCATAATATGTTTTGACTTTTTACAATTGGCAAAAAACTAAAACATTTATAATTAATTTTAATCTATAAATTTTAAACCCTAACATTTTTAGAAAAATAAACCTCCTAGTTTTTTATACTATCTTATATAATTATACTTCCCTTACGTTGTTATAATAATATATTATAAACTAATTGTTCTAAATAACAAAAGCGAGATATACTAAAGTATATCCCGCTTTCTTAATTAAAAAACTAAAACACTAAATTATATATATTGCTATTCTTTTATTTAACAACTTTACCGTCCTCGTATACAGTAATTCCTTCATGATCTGTCGAGCCTGGTCGGCTAAATCTACCACGTCCAATAGAAGTTTGACTTAAGTTAAAACGAACACGTGCGCCAAAATTATTAATCTGTGACACTGGATCTCCATTATTATCTTTAATATCGTATATTCTTGTAAATATTGTAACCGTATCGTCTTCGTTTACTCTACGTTTAGACTTTTCTTGTTTGTAATTTCTAGAAGATAATTTTTCTCCATTAATTTCTAAAAATCGCCTAGAACGATCTTCATCTTCATGTAATAATTTTATCGTTCCAGACATTCTATTATTACTACTAGTCCTATCCTCTAAAAATAGAAATGCTTCACTAGGTATTTCTGCTGGTAAATTGGCTATAAGAAACAATTCGTCCCCTAATGCTTGCATTCCTACAGTAACACCTCCAACAAGTTTATTATTATAGTGGAAACCTGCTCCTTCCAAAGAAAGTATTTGCCCTACTATTAATTCATTTCCAACTTTAGTATCACTTACTACTCGCTCTTCTTTTTCTTTCTGGATTGGATTCTCCACTACATATTCAAATTTTGTACCAATACTAAGACCTGGTCCTGCATTGCTTACACTTACTACTTCACCATTAAGTAAACTCTGAGCAATATAAACGTCATAAGTTGCTGCAAAATTGTTAATATGTGATACTAATTCATTGTCATTTCCAATCAAGTCAGAGATACGTGTAACTAAACTAACAGTCCCATCTGAATTTTCTACAACCTGTCTTTCTTTCTTGTAATCTGATGCATAATAGGCACTACTTAGTAAACTCTCCCCATTTATCATTATCTCGCTAGAAACACCATGGACAGTGTATAATTGAACTAAATTATGAATAGATATTGGTTTTGGTAATTTTGCAATAAAAAATAATTCATCACCTTCTATTCTATATCCCAAAGTAATATCCCCACGAATATCTAAACCATCTACACTAAGTTCTTTGTCTGCTGTAGAGAGCACTCTTTCTACTGTAAATCCAACTTCAGTTTCAGTTTCTGTTTCTGCTTCGTCTTCTTTTTTCTTTTTATTTTTATTTTTCTTTTTAGAATTTAATTCTTGCAATACATTTTCGCTTGTTTCTAACTCCGCAGAAGCTTCTTCCGATTCGCACGATGTAAAAACTAAAGAGCTGGTAGCTGCTAGAGTTGCTAAGGTTAATAGTTTAATCTGATTCATAATTATTTGATATTAAATTTTTTGTGAAATTAATATCATAATATGTTTTGACTTTTTACAATTGGCAAAAAACTAAAACATTTATAATTAATTTTAATCTATAAATTTTAAACCCTAACATTTTAGAAAAATAAACCTCCTAGACTATCTTAATAATTATACCTAGTAGATAATTAAGTAATACAGAAAATCCTCCCATCTACCACCTATCCTATAAAACACTGTAAGGCAATTCCTTATACTCTTAATAAATCCCTATTTTTTTAAATATACTGTAATGATATAAAATAAGGAAGACCACATAATAGTTATAATTAATCTAAACTTAAAAACTACATCAATGACCAATATAGAAAGCCCCTTAGAAGAACTAATTTTATTTTTAGACTCCTATTCTTCTTTTACCGAGATGGATAAAAAATTAATTTTAGAACATAGTATTATAAAAAAAATAAAAAAAGGAACCTGTTTTATTGAAGAAGGTGAAACAGTAGATAAAGTGGGCTTTATATTAAAAGGCGCTTTTCGCTTTATGTATTACAACCAAGAGGGTAAAGAAGTTACTACCTTGTTTTTTGAAAAAAACAATTTTTTAACCTACCACACTAAGTTTCTTGAAAACTCTAAGTCCCCCGTAAACTTAGAAGCCATTTTGGACAGCTATATAATTGTATTTAATAAAAATTCTTGGAATACCTTATCTGCAGAAATTAAAAATTGGAACAAAACCATATCTATTATTAGCACAAGATTCCTAGAAGATTTGGCTATATTCCAGAGAAATATAATAAATAAGAATGCTAAAGTTTCCTATTCTATTTTTATTGACAAATATCCCGCTATATATAATAAAATACCTCTTAGCCACATCTCGTCCTTTTTAGGGATTACACAATCGTCTTTAAGTAGAATTAGAAAATAGATATAAGTGTTTATATTACAGAAAAAAATACTAGCAGGAGCCACTTTTAGAACAAAACACCTCCTTTTTATTTTTTAAATAACATACTTCCAAAACTATATATCTTAAAAAGCAGAAAGCGAAATGTACTTTAATACATCTCGCTTTCTACTTTTTAAAACAATAAATAAACTAATTAATATATTATTAAAGGTTATTATTAGATACCTCTACCACATTATTATTATTATATTCTATAATAATGGTACTAATTGTTGGGCTTCCGCTAGGCCCTCTTGTTCCTCCTGGAGTCGATGTTCCATCAAGTCTATCTGGAGCATTCTCCTGACTTGCACTAAACCCTGCAAGCGCACTAAAGGTATTAATTTCTGATATGGGCTCTCCATCTTTTCCTAGAATATCATAGACCCTTCTAAATACAGAAACAGTACCGTCTAAATTTTCCTTAATCCCGCTTTCTGTTCTATAATTTGGAAAATTTCTACTTCCAAACTCTATTTCTTCTCCGTTAATCTCTAACGTAATGTTACTAAACAAAGTAGAACTTGCCGATATTTTTCTTGTAGTACTCTCTGCCGTTGTACTTAAAAAATGCTCTGCAGCTATTGGTTTTGGTAATTTTGCTACAAAAAACAATTCGTTACCGTCTATTTGGGCTCCTATATTAATATCTCCACGAACAGGAGTCCCATCTACAACAAATCCTTCCCCTGTAATAGAGATAGTTGTTGCTAAAATAAATCCGTCTTCAGTTTCTGTTTCGTCTTTATCCTTCTTTTTTTTAATTCTTTTTTTAGAATTTAATTCTTGAAATACATTTTCACTTGTTTCTAATTCCGCAGAAGCATCTTCCGATTCGCACGATGTAAAAACTAAAGAGCTGGTAGTTACAAGAGCTAACATCCCCATTAATTTAATTTGATTCATAATAATTTCCATAAAAATAATTTTTTATAAAAATAATAACACAACATCTTCTAACATTTGCCATTTGGCAAAATGGTAAATAAAATTTAGGTAAACCATATAAAAGCAAACTTTACGATTACAGAAAAACACCTTTTTTTAAGAAATCATTTTTATACGTTACATTAGCCTAAATAACCTTATTCTAATTAATGAAAGCTTTAGACTTCTCTTCCTTTGAAACTCTTGCTATCCAAAACAACATATGGATTATAGATACCCGGCATCATGCCCTTTTTTTAAAAAACCATTTACCTAATGCTATTTTTTTAGGAGTAGACGGTCCTTTTGAAATTTGGACTAAAATTTTATTATCCAATACTTCAAAACAACTCTTACTTATTACCCCACCAAATAGACACAAAGAGGTCTTAATTAAATTAAATAGCTATGGGGTTACCAACATACTTGGATATCTAAGCGACGACTTGGAAGTTTGGATTAAAAAAACCACTTCTATTGCCTCTATAACTGCTTTAGAATTTAAAAACAAATTACAAAATAATCCTCTAGTATTTGATGTTAGAAAAAGTAATGAGTATGAAGACGCACATCTAAAAAGTGCTCTACACACTCCTTTAAATTTTATAGATAAGTATATAAACCAATTTCCTAATAAAACCCCTTATTACTTATTCTGTGGAGGCGGATACCGAAGTGTTATTGCTGCTTCTATTTTAAAAGCTAAAGGTTTTGTTAATCCTATTAATATAGAAGGTGGCTTTAAAGCCATTGCAGCAACGGGTATTAATGTAAATGTTCGTAATTTTTAAAAGAACATTTACATTACTCTTACCTATTTTATAAAAAACACTATAGTTGTCTTAATTATTAATGTTCTACCTTCTACAAAACACCTTATCTACCTCTTATTTATATATTATTGCTACCCTAATATCTTGTTTTTCGCCCTGCATTAACACAAAAAGATACAAAACACCCTTTATTTAAACTATTTTACGTTTTTATAGAGGATATTTTTGTCCGCTATACTAAAAGAACTTATATTTGTCATATAATATAATTAATATATGTTTTCGAAATCTTGTGAATATGGACTTAGAGCGGTAATTTTTATTGCCCAGCAAAGTATTGAAAAAAATAAAGTAAATATTAGTACTATTTCTGAAGAAATAAATTCGCCACAAGCATTTACAGCAAAAATATTACAACAACTTACGCGTAACAATATTGTAAAATCTGTAAAAGGTCCGCATGGAGGTTTTACGGTAGAAGAGCATAAGATGGATATTAGACTTAGCGAGGTAGTAAGTGTCTTAGATGGAGATTCTATATATAAAGGGTGTGGTTTAGGATTAAAACAATGTGACGCTAACTCTCCCTGCCCACTACATTATAAATTTATAGAAATAAGAGATAATCTTAAAAATATGTTAGAAAACACCTCTCTTAAATCTGTAATTAACGATATGTATTTAGAAGAAATAATTTTAAAGAGGTAAAAAAAATTAAACATAAAAAGGATAATAAGGTCTTTTAATCTTTTATGAAAAATAAAAAAACATATATCATAGCCCTTATCTTTATTTGGATAGGATTTATTGGAGCCATTAGCTTTATGGAAGCATGGTTAAAATTCCAAGCCCCCGGTATTACTACTCCATTGGGTTTAGGTATTGGTCAATTGGTTTTTAAGGCTTTAAATGGAGTAGAAATTGTTGCCGCTTTATTAATAACAGTTATCGCTATTTTTAACAAAGAAAATAGAATACCAATGATTAAAATTTGGTTTTATATCCCTGTTTTTATAGTTGTTATCCAAACATTATGGCTTTTACCTGCCTTAGATACTAGAGCTAGTTTGGTAATTAGTGGTATGGAACCCCCACAAAACAAATTGCACCTCTGGTATGTACTCTTAGAAATAATTAAAACAATTAGCCTATTTACTTATGGAATTAAAAGTATTAGAACACTCAGAAATGATTAAGGATATTGACCACAATCTATTAAAATTAAGCATTATAGATATG
>CALGNG010000317.1 GCA_937958735.1 uncultured Aquimarina sp.
CTGGTCCCGTAACCGCTGCTGCAGTACTATTACCCGACGATTTTTATCACCCAGATTTAAACGATTCTAAACAGTTAACCGAGCGTAAACGGGAAATGCTAAAGCCAATAATAGAGCAAGAAGCCATTTCTTATAAGGTTACCCATGTATTTATGGACGAAATCGAGTCTTTAAATATACTGCATGCTTCTATAGCTGCCATGACGCGTTCCATCTTAGACCTTAACCCTGTCCCACAATTTATTTTAGTAGATGGTAATAAATTTACTCCTATACCCAATATCCCACACGAGTGTATTATAAAAGGGGATGGCAAATATGTAAATATTGCCGCCGCTTCTATCTTAGCCAAAACGCACCGAGATTCTTATATGCAGCAAATACACGAAGAGTTTCCGCAATATGGTTGGTTACAAAATAAGGGATATCCCACAAAAGCACATAGAGCAGCTATTGCTAAGTACGGGGCTACTAAATATCATAGAATGGGTTTTAAGCTATTAGCAGATTAATGTTTTTTAATTCTTAAGAATACTATTTTATCCTTTTTAGCTGTTTACAGTATGTGTACTTTTGCGAATAATCAACCTTATATATTAATGCTTTCATGAAATTCTTATTTTCATTTTTCTTGTGTATCTTTTTATTTAGCTGCCAGCAAACTACTCCTAAAAAGGCTACCCATATTCCTTTTCTTCCTAACGAGGCCACTGCAATTATTAAGATAAAGGACCTTTCCAAAGCACGATCTTTACTCCAAAACAATGCTCTTTTACAACAAAATAAAACTAACCTTTTATATTCTTTTTTTAAAGACCTATCGACTTTCCAATTATTAACAGCCAAAAAAGAAGGTTTTTATTTGTGTTTTTCTCCTTTAGGAAAAAATGATTTTGGTTTTAGTTTAATTACAGAAAACAACAGCACTGGCCTAACTTCTAATCTTATAGAAAAACACCTTATTGCTACCAAAACTTATAACGATTTCTCCTATACCGAACTTAAATTGGGCACAGAAACCTTATATGCTACTCTATTAAAGGATACTTGGATTTTAACTAGCGATTATTTATTAATGGAAAATCATATCAAGCAATTCCAAAACGATATAGTCTATAAGTATCCAAAGGCTATCGAAAGTTTAAGTGACGAAGCTATTGCCTTAATACTAATTAACTCCCAAATTAAAGACATTAGCCAGCGGTTATTCCCATCTTTACCTACCGCACATTTATTTAACGAATATCTTACAGGCTGGACTGCAGGAGAGATAACCATAGATAAAAATAGTATAGATTACACTGCTATTTACAAACCTACTAGTAAAACCAACGATGTTAGTTTAATTTTTAAAAACATACTACCACAAAATAATAGATTGGCAGAAGTTACCCCTTCTAACGCTATAGCCTTTACTTCTTTTACTTTTGAGAGTTATACGCAGCTTGCTGCAAATATTTCCAAGTATAGAGAAAGCTTTACTTCTAAAGAAAAAATAAACGATTTTTTGGTAGAACTTACCGAGTTTGGAGGTATCCAACTTTTAAAAAACGACCTTTTTGCCTGCCGTGTTCCTAACGAAAGTATTGATTTGTCCTCTTATTTTGATACAGAAACTAATCCCGAAAATTTTAGAGATTTCTCAATTTATAAGCTAAAAGAAAACCTTGATTTTGGTACTTTATTACAACCACTTCATTCCCAAAATGGGTATCAATTTTATATTAAGCATAACGAGTTTATTATTTTTTCTCCAACTAAAGCAGGCCTAATCGAGTTAATCCCATCCCTAAAAAGCAATAATACATTAGCTAATAAAGAATGGTACAAAAAATTCTCTAACCAACTTACCCAACAAAGCTCTATGCTTAATGTGGTAAACAGCGCCTATGCGAGTATTAAACTTAATAAAGTAATTGCTAAAGAATATCAAAAAAATTGGGAACAAACCAGTTTTAAAAATTATAATGCATTGGCATTCCAACTAGTAACAGAAAATAACTTTTCGCACCTACACCTAACCACTACCAAAACACCTAAAACGCAAAGCGATTTTAAGGTTAACGAAAATGCCAACCTTATTTTAGATGTCTCTTTAAAATCTAATCCACAATGGGTAACCAATTATATTTCTAAAACCAAAGAGGTATTAGTCCAAGATGTAAAAAACAACTTAATTTTAATTTCTAAAGACGGAGAAGTTAAATGGAAAAAAGAGCTTAAAGAACCTGTGTTAGGGGAAATAAAGCAAATGGACATTTATAGAAATGGTCGTTTGCAGTATATTTTTACCACACCTACCCATTTATATGTTTTGGATAGAAACGGAAAAGAAGTAGCTCCTTATCCCCTAAATTTTTCAAGTAAAATTACACAACCTGTGGCTTTGTTTGATTATGATAACAATAAAAAATACCGTATTGTAATAACCCAAAGCACCCAACTTAAAATGTTTGATAATAATGGGAAACAGGTTAAAGGCTTCCGGTTTAAAAACAAATCTAACGGAATAATAACCCATGCTCCTAAACATATTCGAGTAGGTAAAAAAGACTACATTGTAGTAAACGAATCTAATACTGGAGTGCACTTTTTAAACCGTACAGGTAAAAATCGTATTGCCTTAAAAGAAAATGCTCCCGAAACTACTAAGGAATGGTTTTGGTACAACAACACTTTTACAACTCTTAATATAGAAAATACTATTACACACATCAAAACCGATGGAACTTTACATACCGAAAACCCTGTATTAAAAAACATTTCTGCTTCAGAAACAGCTATAGATGCCACAACAAAAACATGGATTAGTTTTTACGAAAATGAACTAAACATTAAAAAGAAAACTATAGAACTGGAGTTTGGAAGGTATTCTAAACCTAAAATATTTTACATTAAAAATAAAATCTATGTAACCATTACCAACTTGGATACTAAAAAAGTATACCTTTTTGATAGTAATGCCAAATCCATTAATGGTTTTCCTGTGTATGGTACTGGAGCCGCTATAGTAGAAAATGCAGACAAGGACTCTAATCTAGAGTTAGTCGTACAAGGCGACCAGAAATCCTTATTGTTTTACGAGTTTAGGTAAGAGTTTAACGTTTATTACTTTTCTAGTAAAACATGGGGCTAATGTATATCTATACCCCACAATATACCAAAAAAAACAGACTAATTAAATCTAAACCGAAGCTCTACCATTATCGCAAAAAATGGATCGTTATATTTTTACTCCTTATTGTTCTATTAAGTTATAACAGTTTTATAAATTAAATAAGCCTTTCTTATCTGCGATAAGAAAGGCTTATTTAATTTATTTTTTATAGACTAAAATTCAATTATTGTTTTGTCTACATTTTAATTAGTCTTTTGAATACTAAATGTTTCTTGACTTAAATCCCCATCTAATGCCAAACCTAAATAAGAATTTACTACATAAATTTCTCCATCGTTAGCCAATGTAGCCGTTGCTGGAAATTTTTCTATATCTACATCAAAAGAAGAAACTAAAGTAGCCGAAGCCCAATCGTCGTTAGACGACAATAATTTGGTGCCAGGAACTTCTCCTAAACTATTTACTACCAAAACAACATTGTTATTATTATCCAATTCTAAACCATCTCCTCCAACAAATGGTGGAGCATCTACTTTGGTAAAGTCTTCTGGATTAGACACGGGTACTTTAAACAAAGATCCATCTTCTGTTTTAGAAACTATTAAATTTCCGTTAGTAAATACAATTCCGTTTAATCCAAAAGCACCAGGTGTAGGAGTAAAATCGTCTCCGCCATCTACAAAAATAGAGCTTTCCAAAGTGGTACCGTCTACCTTATATATTACAGGAGAAAAAGAATCTGTAACATAAATATTACCATTATCGTCTACTGCAATATCGTTAGCAAAAGCTCCTGCTTCTTCTGGTAATAAATCTTTTAAATTTACACCTTCTATTAGCGTTCCTGTTTCTAGATTATAAATACCTAAATAAGCTAATGCACTAGAGTTGGTACTGCTATTATCGGAAAATCCTAAGTTACCCGAAACAACCAATAAACGGTCTCTAGACTCGTCTACAAACACCCCTGTAACACTTGCTAAATTAGGGTCTTTTATAAACGTAGTATAAGCACCTGTTAAAGGCTCTACATAG
>CALGNG010000318.1 GCA_937958735.1 uncultured Aquimarina sp.
TCTACTCCCGATTTTCTAGCTCCTACAGTATAAGAAATGTTAGCTTGGATTTGCTGTAACAAGTTGCCTTTTGCAGGGGTATGGCAAGCGATACATGACAAGTCTTCGTGCCCCGTATTCATAGGGCCTAAACTTAAAAAATCTTCGGAAGCTTTTAAAGGTAGTACGATATAGCATATAATTCCAAGTGCTATACCTATTAACGATCCTTTGTATTGTCTTTTACGTAATGGGTTTCCTTTAAACATAGTTTATTATTGTGGTAAAACAATTTCAAGGTTTTCGGTTTCTGGAAAAGCAACACAGGTTAAAATATAGCCTTCGGTCACATCCGCATCGGATAAAAGGTGTCCTTCCATCATTTTTGCACTTCCTGTTTTACATCGTGCTTTACAAGAACTACACATCCCCGATCTACAAGAGTAAGGAATCTCTACTCCTTGATCCATGGCAGATTGCAGTATGGTTTTTCCTTGAGGCACTTCGATTACTTCTGCCCCCCCTACACCAGAAATTGTTACGGTACTGTTTACCGATCCACTACTCGTCTCACTTAACTTATTTAGATCTGCGGTAAAGGCTTCTAGCTTTATTTTTTCTGGAGCTACATCTTTCAGTTTCAATATAGCTACGACAGCATCCATAAAGCCCTGTGGACCACAAAGCATAAAATGCGCTTCTTTATAAGAAATCTCCTTTTTACTTAAAATAGCATCTAACAATACTTCGTCTAGACGTTGTACATATACATTACCATTATCTTTTACCTCGTATTTATTATTGTCTAATAAGTAATCTATACTAATTGCTTCTTTATGTGCTACCAGTAATTTTTCTAAATCGTTTTTAAATATAATAGAATCCTCGTCCCTGTTAGCATATATTAGAGTGATTTTAGATTGTGGTTCTTTTTTTAAAATAGACAGTACTATAGAGTAAATGGGCGTAATACCACTCCCTCCTGCAAACAGCACATAGTTGTTTTGTTTACGCTTGTTGGGGTCTATAAAAAAGTTACCCGTAGGTTTTATGACCTCTATTTTTTGACCTTCTTTTAATTGATTACAAATAAAATTGGAGACCAAACCTTTATCTACTTTTTTTACTGTAATTCTTAAAAAATCGTGGCTCCAAGGGCTACTACTTAAAGAGTAGGCTCTATTTTCTATTTTATTATTAACTGGAATTTTTAAGGTTAAAAATTGACCCGGTTTGTATTTTACTCTACTAAAAAAACCTGTTTTTTTAAAAACAACACTTACAGCATCTGCGGTTTCTTTTACTATTTTATCTACGGTTAGTAACATATGTACTTTGGTTTATTTGTAATAAAAAACAACTCCAATATGGAAAATGGATAAAAATGTAATCACTACCGAAAAGGCTACATGGCTAATCATCCAAGATTGAAAAACCCATTCTTTTTTAGATTTAAGGACATCCAAATTAACCACTCCCAATAGCATATTAGCAAAAAACAAATAAGATAATAAGGCTAGGTATCCATATCCAAAATTCATAACATGTACATAAAACAAAATAGGAGACAAAGCTCCTATCCATTTATGAATATTTGTTAGTTTTACCGAATATTTTTTTAACGGTTTCCAAATTCTACTAATTGTTAACACCCACTGAAAAACTATAAACATAGAAAGAGCTAACCCCGACCAACGTTTATACATTTGGTGATTTTCCTGTAAATCGAGCAACCACTCCCATTTTATGGGTATAAAATATTGTATTAAATACCCTAAAAACAATAGCAAGCCTAGGTTAAATACCGAAAATATTGGTTTCATTAATTTTATGTACTAAAAGTGATATTGATTATTTTATCATTCCTACAGAAGCTCCTTTTTTCACTAAAACTTCTAAAGATTTATAAGAGGTTAATTTTCTTACACTATCTATAAACACTTCTGCCGTTGGTAAATTAAATCCTTTAGAAGGCCATACCGTACCTATGGCTGGTTTTGGGCTATCTTTAAATGCCGCTATTTCTGCTAAATAAGCATTGTAAGTGTCTTTCGTACCATTTCTATATGCATTTAAAACTCCTACAGCTTCCTTGTACGATAACGAGTCCGATGGGTATTGCCAAGTAGTCGCTCCCATAACATCTCCCAATTTCCAATCCGTTTTAGAAGTGCTTTTATGCTCGTTATGGCAATTTACACAAGGTGCGGCAACGGCCATGTCTGCAAACATTGCAGTATGCAACTTTTGCGAACTATCATAAAAAAACTGAGGTTTTTGGTTTTGTTTAATTTTCTTAAACAATTCTTCCTGTTTTCCTTCGAACTTATTGGAAGCATTAATTGGGTAATCCGATCCTAGGTACAAACCTAATGGCACACTACTTTTACGAATACTAGAAGAGACTCCTCTTAAAAACAATGCTGGCAATGGCCCTGCTTCTACTTTGTCTTCTTGCCAATCCTCGTCAAACTTTAAGCCTTGTTTTTTTCCTGCTCCAACAATCCCTTTCGTATATAAAGTCCTCGTAACATCATTTTCTATGGCTACCATTTCCAAAACTTCTTCTACCGAAAAAGCTTTATCACTAACTGCTGCAGCTTCGGTTTCTTCTGGAATAGCGTTTCCGCATGAATTTAATAAGACCATGGAGGTAAATCCAATTCCAACAAGCCTTCCTAATCTACTACTCAACTTTTTCATAACTTAATAATATTAAATGTTAGTTTTAACCTT
>CALGNG010000319.1 GCA_937958735.1 uncultured Aquimarina sp.
TCTTTTACTTTAGATTCTGGGTAATAACTCCATTTACATTGGTGGAATCCTAGCGCCCATAATGGAGGTAGTTCTGGTACTCCTGTAAGTTTTGTGTATTTTTCTACTACTTCTTCTACTTCTGGTCCGTAGATAAAATAATAATTCATTTCTCCTCCTAAGGCCCAAAAACTAGTTACATGTCTACGCTCGCTACAAAAATCAAAAAAGGTTCTAAAAGTATTATCAAAAAATACTCCGTAAGCATTATTGTGATGTAGGCCTATATAAAAAGGAATGGATTTATAAATAGGATCTGTTTCCGCTCCAAAAGCATAGGAATCTGTTGCCCAATTCTCTAAACGTTTCCCTTTTAAGTTTAGGTGCATAGGCTTGTCTCCTAACCCATAAAAATTTTCTGCATCTTCCGATACTTTACTCATTTTTATAATATCGGTACCTAGCTCGTAACTTTCTTCCCAATGGAAGCCTTGCTCATCTTTTAATATAATTTTACCCGATTCCAAACAGTAAATTGTTTTTCTTAGATCGGATTTAGAAATATAAACGGATACTTTCTCCGTTTCTATAATATAATACTCTTCCTCTTCTTTAAGTTCTAAAAAATTATAACCCGTAGTAGGATTTTTATCTATGGCATAAGAAAAGTCGTCTTCGAAGTTACTTGTTGTTGTATACCTAAAACGAATTACACTATCTCTAAGCACAGTAACTTCTAATATTACTCTATTTTCTGTATGAAAATAAAATTTATCTAAGTCTTTTTCTTGCTTTATTATTTTAGAGGGAAATTGATTCCCCTTTTTTTCAATTTCTTCGTTTAATATCATCTTCTATCTCTTTTTCAATCTACACCAAATTTCAACTTTAAATATGTTGGTGTAGGTTAATAAAACTCAATTATAAAGTTAATTTATATCTGTTTTAAAACAAGTACCGATAACGGTGGTAGCGTTACGTTAAGCGAATATTTTTTATTATGATATTTTTTAGTGTTAATTTTTATTTTTTTATCATTTTTAACATCGCTACCATAGTATTTTCCTAAATCAGAATTAAAAATCTCTTCCCAATTTCCATTTTGATGTACTCCTATCGTATAATCTTCTCTAACCTGTGGAGTAAAATTACAAAGTATTATTAAATCATTTTGGACATCGTGTCCTTTTCTTATAAAACTTATTACAGAATTTTGATTATCGTCTAAAGATATCCATTCGAATCCTTCTTCACTAAACCCTTTTTCATATAATGCTGGTTCTCTTTTATATAGCAGGTTTAATTCCTTCATAAAGTGTTTAAATTTATGATGCGGTTCAAATTCTAACAAATGCCAATCTAAACTTTGTTCGAAATTCCACTCGGCAGTTTGGGCAAACTCCCCTCCCATAAATAGTAATTTAGTACCAGGATGTAAATACATTAATCCTAACATGGTTCTTAAATTAGCAAAGCGCTGCCAATCGTCTCCAGGCATTTTATAAATTAGAGATTTTTTACCATGTACCACTTCATCGTGAGATAGTGGAAGCATAAAATGCTCGCTAAAAACATAGGCTAAACTAAAGGTTATATCGTTTTGGTGGTATTGCCTAAAAAAGGTGTCTTTGGAAAAATACTCTAAGGTATCGTTCATCCATCCCATCATCCACTTCATACCAAAACCTAGTCCTCCAAATTCTACTGGTTTGGTAACTCCAGGAAACGCTGTAGACTCTTCTGCTATAGTTTGCACACCGTCAAAACGGGTGTATATTTCTTTATTTAATTCTATTAAAAAATCTTTGGCTTCTAAGTTTTCTCTACCTCCATAAATATTGGGTTCCCACCCACCTTCTTCTCTAGAATAATCTAGATATAACATAGATGCTACAGCATCTACTCTTAGACCATCTACATGAAATTCCTGTAACCAAAATATGGCGTTACTTATTAAAAAGGCTTTTACCTCGTTACGACTATAATTAAAAATAAGACTTTTCCAGTCTGGATGATATCCTTTTTTGGGATCTGGGTACTCGTATAAATGTGATCCATCAAAAAGACCTAAACCATGAGCATCTTCTGGAAAATGAGAGGGTACCCAATCTATAATTACCCCTATATCGTTTTGATGAAATTGATCTATTAAATATTTTAAATCGTCTGGGGTTCCAAAACGAGAACTAGGCGCAAAATATCCTGTTAATTGGTATCCCCAAGATGGTGAATATGGATATTCCATAATAGGCATAAATTCTACATGTGTAAAATTCATATCTTTAACATAAGCTACCAAATCTACAGCTAGTTCTCTAAAGTTTAAGTTTTTATTTTCTTCTTTACGTTTCCAAGATTCTAAATGCACTTCGTAAACAGAATAGGGTTTATCTAATCCATTTTTATCTTTTCGATATCCCATCCAAACTTTATCTTTCCATTTATAGGAAGAGTCTTCTTGTATTACCGAGGCTGTTTTGGGTGGCGTTTCGCATAACCTACCATAAGGGTCTGCTTTTTCGGTTACTATACCAGTATTATTAGATTCTATTTTATATTTATACAATACCCCGTCTCCTAGTTCTGGGATAAATCCTTCCCAAATACCAGAACTGTCCCAACGTACTTGTAATTGATGCCCTTCTCCTGTCCAATAATTAAAATCTCCTATTACCGAAACGGCTTTAGCAGAGGGTGCCCATACCGAAAAATAGGTTCCCTTTACTCCATCTAGTTCTATTACATGGGCTCCAAACTTGTCGAATAAGTTGTAATGAGATCCATTTTTAAAGAGAGAAATATCAAAATCGGTGAATAAAGAATATGGTTGAACTAAAGACATATAGTATGCTGTGTTTATTATTAATAAACGAGACCTCTAAAGAGTCTTAAACGCTATGCTAATTGGATAAAATTATCGGATTATCTTAACTAAAAGAAGTAATAGGATATAGATACTATTAGCTTAACGGTACTAAACTTTAAAACGGACTCGTTTATAGATTTTTATGATTAATTAACCTATACTTGTGTTTGGAGCTATAATGGCACTATTTTTTATTACAATAACACCATCTTTTACCACGTAGGTATCTGTTTCTGTATTGGATAAATGGTCGCCTCCTTTAATGGTTACATTGTTTCCTATTCTACAGTTTTTTTCTACTATTGCTCCACTTACGTTACAATTTTCGCCAATACCTATGTAGGGCTTACCAGATTTAATACAGGCTTCTATTTCCGACAAACTTTGGTATTGATCGGCTCCCATTATATAAGAGTCCTTTATAATTGTCCCATTTCCTATTCTGGAACGAACCCCTATTATAGAATGCTCTATAGTATCTGCGGCTATAATGGTACCTTCACTAATCATTGCTTTATTTACTCTTGTGTCTTGTAATTTACAAGGAGGCAATATACGGGCACGCGTTAAGATATTATTTTCTTTGTCAAAAAGATTGAATTTAGGAATATCATCTGTTAATGCTAAATTGGCTTCGTAGAAAGACTTTATGGTTCCTATATCTTCCCAATAGCCTTCGTATTGATAACCAAAAACTTTACGTCCGCCGGTAATCGCATCTGGTATAATTTCTTTTCCAAAATCTACCGCATCGTTACTTAGTACTTCATCTAATACTTTTCTATTAAAAATATAAATCCCCATAGAAGCTAAGTATTCTTTCCCTTCTGCTTTGGACTCTTCGGATACTTCCGACTCCCACCCTGGTAATTCTTCTAAAGGTGGTTTTTCTGTAAAGGTTTTTATAAAACTATTTTCATCTGTTTTTAAAATCCCAAATTCTGGTGCTTCTTTAGACGATACAGGTTGTGTGGCTACGGTAATTTCTGCACCGCTATCCACGTGTCTTTGTACCATCTCCATCAAGTCCATTTGGTATAACTGGTCTCCTGATAATATTAAAGCGTATTCCCAATCTTTACGATTAAAATGGTGTTGGCATTGTTTTACTGCATCCGAAGTACCTTGGAACCAGGTTTGGTTATTAGGTGTTTGTTCTGCTGCTAAAATATCTACGAAAGATTCACTAAATCCACTAAACTGATAGGTGTTTTTTACGTGAGAATTTAAAGATGCTGAATTAAATTGTGTAAGTACAAAAATGCGTTTTAAATCGTTATTAATACAATTAGATATTGGAATATCTACTAAACGATATTTACCTGCAATAGGCACTGCTGGTTTAGAACGGTGACTAGTTAATGGCTCTAAGCGTGTTCCTCTTCCTCCTCCTAGGATAATACTTAATACTTTCTTGTTTAGCATATTTCTATTTTTGATCTACTAAAATTAGTGACTTATACATTTTAATATATTCTTTAGCTGACTTATCCCAGCCATTCTCTATTTTCATTAATTGTTGACGCTTTGTCTTAAAAAAACTTTTATTAGCATATACATCTATAGCCCTTTGTATTGCAAAATTTATTTCGTGTACTGTAACCGGGTTTAATACAATACCATATCCTTCTTCTCCATTATCTATATCTATAATCGTATCTTTTAATCCTCCTGTATTACTTACTATTGGAAACATTCCATAACGCATTGCATACATTTGGTTTAAACCACAAGGTTCTACTCTGGATGGCATTAACAAAAAATCGGCTCCTCCATATATAATATGAGAAAGATTCTCGTCATACCCTATAAAGGTATTAAACTTTCCTTTTATTCTTTCTTGGAGTTCTCTAAGTTCGGATTCGGTGTCTGGACTTCCGCTTCCAAGAATTAATAGGTTTACCTCTTTGTTTTCTTTTTCTAGGACTTCTCTAACAACTTGTGGTAATAGATCCGATCCTTTTTCGTAAACAAAACGTCCTATAAAAGCGATTAAAGGCAAATTAGGATCTAAATTATAGGTATCACATAACCATTCCTTATTAGCTTCTCTTCCTTGCTCTACAGAATTAACATCAAAATTCGAAATTAACATTGGGTCGGTCTTAGAATTCCAAACATCGGTATCTACTCCGTTTAAAATCCCTATAGATTTGGCCGTTTCGTTACGCAATAAACCTTCTAGACCGTTAGCCACTTCTTGTAACTCTCCCAAATAGTTTGGGGATACCGT
>CALGNG010000320.1 GCA_937958735.1 uncultured Aquimarina sp.
TGGTATGGTAGACTTGCCTAGTGGTAAGATGAAGAGTAGAGAAGGAACGGTTGTGGATGCGGACGACCTTATTGATGAGATGAAAAATACTGCGGAGACCATTTCTGAAGAGTTAGGGAAATTAGAGGGGTATTCTAAAGAACAGAAACAAGAGGTGTATAAGACCATTGGTATGGGGGCTCTAAAGTATTTTATTTTAAAGGTAGATCCTAAAAAACGTATTTTGTTTGATCCGCAAGCATCTATTGATTTTCAAGGAAATACAGGGCCTTTTATTCAATATACCTATGCGCGTATACAGGCTATTGTTAGAAAGGCAGCACACGAGCAGTCTGCTATTATTGGAGGGATTGCTTTGCACGAGAAAGAGAAGGAGCTATTAAAGCAAATACAGTTATATCCAGAGGTAATCCAACAGGCGGCAAAACAGTATAGTCCTGCGTTAATTGCTAATTATACGTACGATTTGGTTAAGGAGTATAATTCTTTTTTCCAGAATGTGTCTATTTTTGGTGCAGAGACAGAGGAGTTAATTTTGTTTAGAGCGCAGTTGTCGCAATGGGTAGGAACAATTATAGCTTCGGCTTTTGGGCTTTTGGGGATTAATGTACCAGAGCGTATGTAGTCTAAATAGATAGATTACCGGGCTTATTTATATATAGGTAGTCATAACAAAAAAAAGCGAAACACTAGTGTATTTTAGTGTTTCGCTTTTTTTTTTGAATAGGAAGAGGGGATAATTATTTCCCGTCGTAACCGTTTAGTTTTTTAGGTTTGGGGTCTTTTTTTGCTTTAGGCCCCTCTACGCAGTTAAATTGTGCGGTTTCTTCTTTTTCTTTTTTAAGGTGGTCGTCTGGCGGTGTTTTATGAAAAATTGGAATTTTTAGTCCAAAATAAATATCAAATACCCGTGTTTTTTTGTCGAAAGTTCTACTAAAGAACCCCGAAGTTCCCACAAATACAGGCCCTAATCTACCTCCTAATCCTACTTGTAGGCCACCGTATTGTGTGGCGGTTATAGGAGCAAAGGCGGTAAACCATTTGGTTTCGTATCTAGGGCTAACGGTAATTTGGTTAGCATAGCGGTTGGCTTCGGTAGCGTCTTTACCTATAAGAGATACTTGTGTGCTGGTGTTTAGAAATATTTTTTTGCTTAGGCGTAAGTCAAACTCGGCCCTTACACGGGTAGGTAAGCTGGCGCGTTTACTTTCTGTAGACGTATTGGGATCAAAAACCCTTTCTAGATCATTAGGTTCCGAAATGGTTAAAATAGAATCTCTAGGTATAGGGGTGGCGGCAAAGGTTTTTGTAAACTGACTTTTGTAATTAATAGCTCCAATGTCTAAAATGGAGAGTCCTACTTTATATTTATAGGTGGTTTTATGTCTAATTCTTTTTTGCTCTTTTATATTATCTCTAGAAATATTACTGCGATGTTTGGGACGGTATTCGTAGACTACTCCAACGTCTACACCAATCCCTCTACCGTCGTTTTCAAAAAGTTTTATATCGTCTCCGCTTCCAATTTGTCCATTTCCATTTTCGTCAAAGTTGTCACTAAAACCGTATTTTACTTGCCCACTAAGAAATAGATTTTCTGGAGTATCTCTGTTAAAAAAGACTACACCATCGCTTACGTCTATATTAGCGGCCCCTATACCACGTAAGTACTTTAGAGAAATTCCTCCTTTTAGAAATTCTGCACGGTCGTTTTTTAAGACTCTTGCATAGGTAAGTCCTACTTCTATAAAATTACTAGTTAATCCTGTTAGATTAATATCTGCTTGTCTACTAGATCGTAAATTATCTGTGGTAAGACCATCGTCAAAAAAGTCTATAATTTCCCCATCTATATTATTAATATTAGCAAAACCCCTAAGGCGGGTAGTAAGTCCAATAGCGTGTTTTGGGTTTAAGGTAATAAGTGCCGAAGGTCCTAATACATCTACATTTAAAACAGCATTGTTTTTACGGTTTAGCCCTAAAGTTGTAATATCTCTGTCGGATTCAAAAGAATCGTTTTTGGTAATTAATTTCCAATAATCTACTTCTATATAATTGTTACTGGTAAAAATACTTCCAGAAAATAGATTGATATCTATTTTGGTACGGGAGTCGGCAATATTAGCGGGATTAAATAATGCCCCGTGTATACCGTTAAAGTTATCGGCATCGAAACCTATATAGGATTGTGAAAACAGACCTATGGAGGTGAAGAAAATAAAAATATTTATAATTCTGAGCATACGGCAATATATAAATTCCAATACTAATACTAAAGAAGATTAGTTTGATTTATTGTTCTATTGCTGTTTTTATTATTGTTTTTCCTACAATTGGCTTTTATTTTATTAATCTGGCCTTTGGAAATACGGATTGGAATCCAAACCAAAAGGCGCTATAAGTGTGTAAACGGGGTAGTTTTTGTTGGTTTTTGGTATTTAGAAGACTGTTTTCTAGTACTTGCCAAGTATTTCCGTTTTTATCGATTATTATTTTAGAGCCGTCGTAATTTTTAAAGGCGATATTTTGATTATAAAAAGCTCTATGGGCACCGCTAGTGTCGGTAAGTACGATAAAGGATTTGTCTTTAGTACTATTAGTATATAGAGGGTTTTGTTTTAAAAAACGGGAGCTTATGGCTAAGGTTTCTTCTGGTGTTCTTAGGACTAAAACCTCGTCTTTGTTTTTTAGCTTTTTGTTTACTTTGGGTACATTAAACATTAACTCGTCTGTAGCAAAATAATTTTTATAGGCAATACCCTCGTCGTAATTTCTGCGGTGTCCAGTGGTTAAGGAAAGTACTTTGGTGTTGGGGTGTCTTTGTTTCCACTCTCCCCAAGTAGTAGTTACGACACTTAGAAAGTCTAGCTCTATATCTTTGCTCACTAAAGGTCCTAAAATAGGTTTTCCTAATGCAGTGCTCCAAAGACTTTGTGTGGCTTTGTCGTACATCATTTTATTAGAGCGGTATAGAAAGCCACTAGTGCCTAATTGGTGTTTTATGCCTTTATGTTCTGTTTGGTATAAAATTACGGTACCGCATAGGGTGCAATAGACTCCAGCAAGGTCTACACCGCCTACAGTGTCGGTAAACATTTCGTGCCATGCCAAAATGCGTTTGGGGTAGGCGCGGACATCTCCATTTACTTCGATACCAAATACAATATTAGAGTCGTCCAAATAAGTGGCTATACTGGCATCTACCATTTGTGGGTTTCTAAGTGGAGGTATACCATCTTGTACTACGCCTCCCCAACGCACTTCGTCTAACCTAATAATAGATTGCTTTTCTCGATTAGCAAAATAGGTGTAAAATTTAATATCTATAAGTTGGTGTATTGCGGCTTTAAATTTATAGTAATCTTGTGTGTAGGTTTGTGGTTTGTTCCATAGATATTCGTACCATTTGTTAAAATTGTAACTGTAGTCTTTACCTGTTTTTTGTTTTAAAACTTGAAGAAGTAGGTAAGATTGCTCTGCGTTGTTGTTAAAATAAATGGTTTCTAAGGCCAAAATCTCGAAACTTTCTTTCCAGTTGCCCTTGATGTATTGTAAAGAGGAACGGAGTAGTAAGGGGCTTTTACTTTTAAAAAAATCTATAAAGTACAGGTAATCTGCCTTTACAGTGGTGCTAGATTTATTAGGGGTATAATTGGCATAAGGTGTCTTAGCACAAATTTGCAGATAACAGGTAAATAGTAGGAGTAATAAAACAAAAAACGCTTTCTTCATAAAGAGTCCGTCGTATTTTTTTGAAAGAATTACGGGCTTATTGTTTTCGTTTTTTTAAAAGTTGAGTTAAATAGATTTTAAGTCCTAGGTCTAAATGTAAAGGGTCAAAATTACCTTTTAAGGGTTGGTATTTTCCGAAATTTGCAAATAGAGCGCTGTTTTTTCCTAGTTTTCGTTGGATACCAGTACTGTACTGAAAAATAAGTCCGCTACCAATATCTATACCACCACCACCAGCGGCTCCAAACTGTGCTTTAAGGTTAAGATCTAGGAAATGGTTAAAAATAGGCTGGTGATAAGCCACTCCAACAAGACCTTCTGCGTAAGCACCATAATCGCCCTCGTATGCCCAGACAGTAGCACCGTTAATACTTAGTTTAGGGGTAATAAATTTTTCGGCTTCGAAACCTATTAGATTAAAAGCACTATTGTAAGGCCTCCCTCCTTTGTCGGTAGCGTTAGGGGAAAAATAGGTCCTGTTAAACACCGAGAAAGAGAGTTGGTTTTCGAAAAGCCCTTTTTTAGGAACAGTAAAGGTGTTTTGGTTTTTAGGTATTTTGGTAAAGAGTTGTTCTAAGGATTTTCCAAAGGTAATTTCTATATGTTTGGTGTCTAAATTTCCCCACGGAGCAAAGGTTTTTCCGTACATAATTTTTAGGTAATTTCCTTTTCGTTTAAGGGCTATCCCAGCTTCGGTTTGCATGGTAGCTCCCCCGCCAGATAATATGCCCCCGCCACCACTAGGTCCTATTAGTACGCGACTTTCTAGGTTTAAGATGTTGGGTAATACGGGTAGTTTACCTCCTGCGCCTAGTAAGATAGACATATAGCCATCGCCACCACCGTCTAGGGCACCATTAATTTTAAATATGGCATAGCCGTATTTAGAAAAATCTCTTTCTACTTGGATTCCTACTAATTTTATTTTTCTCCCTATACTGCTTCCGCTTTCAAAGGAGTTTTCTTTAAAAGAGGAATATTGTGTGCCAGTAAGTCCCATTCGTAATTTTCTAAACGCTAGTTGGCTTGCAAAGGTGCTACTAGAGGCTTTTTTTATAGATTTAAGAAAGGAGGTGCCATTTAAGGTAAGTCCAAAATTAAATTGATTTCCTGTTATAGAGCCAGTTGGAAAATCCAAGTAAGAGTATCCAATGCGTATACCTACAGGGCCTATTCTTTTTTCTAAAGTAACGTAAGGGCGTACTATAAGTCCCCCGCCATCGTCTGCAGCACCGCCACCGCCACCGCCGACAAAGCCGCCAATTTCTGCAAATAAATTTTGTTGAGGTAATATAGCGTATTGGTAGGCTGTAGAAATACCAAGGGTAATTAATCCTGGTCGGTTTCCTGCTACGGCAGAGTAGGAGTTAATACCTAAATATAGAGAGGATCTGTTTTGTTGTAGGACCTTAAACTCGTAACCAATGCCTACAAAGCCCAAATCGGAATCGGAGGACATTTTTATTGTTTCGTAGGACAGCTGTAATCTGTTAGGGATAGCATTAACGGTATGGTTTTGGGCAAAGCTGTTTACTATGGTAAAGAAAACAAGTAAGGTAAGGCGGTAAAGCATTATTAGAATTTGCGTTTAAATGTAAAAATTATAATTAGTATTTACAAGGTATATCGTACGCCATATATAATTATTCGAGGAGCAATACTACTGTGTATACTCCATTTTTTATAGACACGGTAATCCAGTTCAAAACCGGTAACAGGATTAATATCGCCTTTTATTAAAAAAGTATCTCTAAGGGGGATTCCTTCTGTATTACGAAGTTTTCCGCCATAACCATACATAATACCTAAGCCAAAATTAACAGAAAAGCGTTTGGTAAAATTCCAAGCCCTTTTGTAGAATAAAGCAACTACAGGTTCTGCAAACGAATTCTGAAATACCGCTAGTTCTATGCTTTTGTAATTTGCTGCAAAATAAAGTGCTTCGTGTAGGCCATTAATGGTACTTCGTTTGCTGGTTCCATGTTTGTCAAAATCGGTATGGAGACCTATAGGCATTGCTGTAATAGAGCTTTGTAAGGGATCTCCCCATAGTTTTTTAAGAAAACTTTTTTTTTCTTTTTTAGTGGTAGTTGTATTGTTTGGATGTTCTTGTTGTGCCACTGCATTTAAATAGCAAAAAGCAAAAATTAGGATAAGCCTTAGCTTCATTATAGTGAGTTTTGTTTGTGTTGATAAATTTTGTTATTCTTTATTAGGGATTAGAATTTCTTGTTTTTTGCAGTAACACTAATTGGTTTTTATTTTTTCCTAGCACTACTAGTATAATAAATAGGATATTGTTAGCATTGGTAGTAATTCTAGTCTGTAATAAAGGTTCTATTGTATAGTTAAATATGATTTTAATTTGCAATATATTGTAAAAAAGATAAATAGACTTTAATTCGGTTTTATTTTCAAAAAAAAATATGATTATAATGAAAAAATAGAGTCGTGATAAGAAATTATAATAGTTTACTGTATTAAGCAGTAGTTTTAGAGGAGGCTTTGTGAGGGGCTAGTATAAAATTTAGAGATTAATTCAAAGATGTTTTTAGATGTATGTGACGGAAATAGAATAGGTTTTTTATGGGTTATAAAAAATTAAGTGTAGGAGCGTGAAATAATTAATAAATTCTAGTTGACTTGTATTTAAGGTTTGTTATTAATAAAAAAAAGCCATTTCGAATTAACGAAATGGCTTTATATAGTTCTGCTTTTAGGGATTATTGTACAGTAATATTGTTGTTAATTCTAAGTATAGAAAGGGGTAGGCTTCCAGAAGAAGGAGTGCCATTTATATCCATTGTTTTTCCTGTAACATTGTTGCTAACTAATGCTTCTAAAATGGCATCGGTATTGGCTGTAGTTAAAGGGTAAAGTATATTTAACCTGCTAAAATCTTTTAGCGAAGATATATTTATTGATTGGAAGTTAATGTAATCCCCCAGCTCTTTACTTCCTAAAAATAAGTTTTCGGTACTTTCTAAAAGATCTAAATTAATCGTTTTTAACCTCAAATTAGCTCCTGTACTTATTAATCTTTCAATCTTTTTTAATTTAGGAAAACTAATCTTTTCTAAAATAAGATTTCTGTTGATGAGTAAGGATGCTGAAGCAGAAGTGGTTGTTTTAAAAAGGCCTATGTTTTCTAAATTAGGGAATTCTAGAGTTATTACCGCATTGTTTTCCGAGAGCGTAAAATTGTTTCCAATTTGTTTTAATACAGGGAATTGAATGTTTGTTAATAGGCTGTTTTTTGTTATGTTACACTCCTCTTCAATTTGTTTCAGAGAAGAGAAATTGATAGAGGTTAAGTTTGAATTGTTTTCAATATTAATAGAGCCTACATTTTCTGTATTAGAGAAAACAGCATTGGTTAATAGATTGTTGTTAGAAATATCAAGATCTCCATTGATAGTTTCTAATGCTGGAAAATTAAGTGTTGTTAAGCTATTTAGACTTCTAATATTTAAGTTGTTTAGTGTTTTTAATTTTTCAAAGCTAATCTCTTGTAAATTAGGAAAATCACTTAGGTTAGGGAAATTTGAAAATATGTTAGGTTTATCAAGCGATGGAAATTTTATTTTTTCTATACTAGTATTATTGAAAAAAGAAAAGGTTTCTAATTCTTCTAAATTTGTGAAGTCAAAAGTTTTTAATGAAGTATTGTTATTAAGGAATAAACTGTTTAATATCTTTAAGAAAGGAACATTTATTTCTTGTAGATTTTTATTATTTACAATAGTTAAAAAAGCACTGTCGTTGGTTTGGTTGGATTCTAAATTCAGAAAATTAATAGCGAATAAAGCATCATTTTTATCAATAAAAATATTTCCTTGAATTACTTCTTCTATTTCTAGATTTAGTTGGGTTAATTGCTCGTTAGAGATAACTGTAAGAGATCCTATTCTTTTTAATACAGGAACTGTTATTTGTGTTAGGACATTATTGTCTAATAGCTCTAGGTCTCCTATAGCCAATGTTAGATTAGGTAAACTAATACTAGTTAGTTTCTCGTTATTAGAAATTTCTAAATCTATAATCTCTGTTACTGTTGGGATTTCTAATAATGTCAATTCTGTAGTTCCCTTAATAATAATATTTTTAATTAAGTTAAGGTTGGTGTCGCTTATTAGGTTTTGAGCTTCTTGGTTGGTAATGTCTCCAGTTAGTATAATGGTGTTTTGCGAAGTATTTCCATTATTACCTAAGTCACTTTTTTCTTCTTTATCTTCTTTTTCTTCCGCTATACCTTGTGGGTTTTGGGGTACGATATCTTGACTATCGTCTCCACCTCCACAAGAAAAAAGACTAAATACTAAAAGGTTTAAAAAAATAATATTCTTCATTATATAACGTTTTAATTATGTGATGCAAATATAGGGGTTTTATGTATTAATTTATAGTTAGTTGCGGAAATACACAGGTGCAAAATTGGGGAATAAAAAAAGCCGCTTCTTGGGAGAAATGGCTATGGAGCTATTGTAAAGCTTTAATTAAACTGCTTATTGTTGTTTATTGCAATTCTTTACAAAAACAGACACTTTTTGTAGCGTTTATATATTCGCCAAAATTTGGAATTATTTTATAATGGTTCTTTTTATAAAAGCTAATTGCATAGGTTTTTTGTTTAAGTGTTTCTAATATGCATTTTTTGAATAGATAAACTAATGATAGATATTAAGAATAAGGCTATTTTTTTATAGAGAATTATATTTAATATTTAAAGGCAAACAAACTTTACTCTTCTAACAAAAAAATCCCTTAAAACTTAATTTAAGGGATTTATAAAAACATATAATAGGTACTTATTACTTCTTAATCAGTTTTACATTAGCCGCAGCTACTTTGGCTTCGGATAGTGGAGATGGGCTACCAAATAGCAAGTCCTCACTAGAACCTGTTTTAGGGAAAGCCATAACCTCTCGTATAGATGCTTTTTTCTCTAAAATCATCATTAAACGGTCTACACCCCATGCAATACCTCCGTGTGGTGGTGCTCCGTAATGGAAGGCATCGTACATAGTACCTACACTCTTCATCATTTCTGCTTTGTTGTACCCCATGTTTTTATAAGTCGCCTCTAAAATTTCGGGCTTGTGCGCACGTACAGAACCTCCTCCAATTTCGTATCCATTAAGGATTAAATCGTATTGTTGGGCTATAATATTTCCAATCTCGTCTTCCTTACCATTCATGTGCTTTTCTAGGTCGTAAATAGCAGGCATAGAGAATGGGTTGTGGGTAAAGGTCCAACGTCCTTCGTCTGTTTTTTCGAACATAGGGAAGTCTACCACCCATGCTGGACGTAGTTCCTTAGGGTTAATTAGTTTTAACATGGCTCCTAATTCTTGGCGGACTGCATCTAAGGCTTTATTTGCTGTAGCGTAATCTGCTGCAGAAAAGAATACGATGTCCCCAACTTCCGCTTTAGTAGCAGCAATAATCCCCGCGGCAATTTCTTCTCCTAAGAATTTGATAATTGGCGATTGTAAATCGTTTTCATTTACAATAATGTAGGCCAAACCACCCAAACCATGCTCTTGAGCAATAGCGGTTAGTTTTTCTATTTGTCCTTTAGACATACGCTTACCACCTTGCGAAGCAGCGTCTACTTTAATACATTTTACTATACCTCCAGCCTCAATAGGTTTACTAAATACTTGGAAGGTGGTTTCTTTTACGATTGTTGTAATGTCTTGCATTTCCAATCCAAAACGTAAATCTGGTCTATCACAACCGTATTTGTCCATGGCATCTTTATAGGTAATTACTTCAAACGGACGTAAAATCCATTTTTTACCATAAATTTTAGTTACTATTTCGTTAAACATTTTAGTGTTTAAATCTATAATATCCTGCATGCTGGCAAAAGCCATTTCTATATCCAGTTGTGTAAATTCTGGTTGGCGGTCTCCACGAGAATCCTCGTCTCGGAAACAACGCGCTATTTGGAAGTATTTTTCAAAACCACCTACCATTAGCATTTGCTTAAACTGCTGTGGTGCTTGTGGCAAGGTATAGAAAGAACCTGCAAATTTACGACTTGGTACAATAAACTCTCGTGCACCTTCGTCTGTACCACCTGTTAAAATAGGCGTTTCTACTTCTATAAAGGCATCCTCGTCTAAAATATCGCGCAGTAATTTAATTACGCGATGGCGGTTTACAATAGCCTTACGAGACTCTGCACTACGGTGGTCTAGGAATTTGTATTTAAAACGTACATTTTCGCTAGTACGTGCGGCTCTTTTTAATTCAAAAGGCAGGGTTTTAGATAGGTTTAACATTTCTAAACCTTCGGTATCTAATTCTAATTTCCCTGATTTTATTCCTGGGTTATAATCATCTGGGTTACGCTTTACTATTTTACCAGTAACGGTAATTACAGATTCTGGTTTTAGTTTAGAAATTTCGTCTAAATTATCAAAATCTTTTCCGTTAATACGTACTTGTAGTACTTCGTAACTAGAGTCACGTAAATCTATAAATACTAAATCTCCGTGGTCACGTACACTATTTACCCATCCTGCAACGGTTACCGTTTCGTTAATACTACTTTCGGATAAATCTTTTATAATATGGGTACGATAATTGTCTTTTA
>CALGNG010000321.1 GCA_937958735.1 uncultured Aquimarina sp.
ATATCTCCATTTTGAGAAACTTCCATAGCTCCTAAGACTGTTAAATTTATATGTTGTCCACGGATCATGTCAAAACTTGTAGCAGAATCAAAAAAAGAGGCTCCAGGTAACGCCGTTACAGTTTGTTTTCCCGCATTAATCAAGTCTGGATCTTCTTCTCCTTTATAAGGAAATGCTCCCATGCCCAGTAAGCCATTTTCGCTATGGAAAGCTACTTGGATTTCTTTAGGGACATAGTTAGCAACAAGAGTGGGTATGCCAATCCCTAGATTGACATAGTACCCATCTTGTAATTCTTGCGCAATGCGCTGTGCTATTTGTTCTTTGCTAAGCATTCATTTTTATTTATTCTGCATCGGGCTGTGGAGTCATACGCAAATAAGGTTTAATTACCGTATGCCCTTTTGGAAATAAAGCAGGAATATCTTCTGTTTTAACCGCAGGAGAAACCACACAATCGTCTCCATTTTGCCAATTAGCAGGAGTTGCTAATTTTCTGTAAGCTGTTAATTGTAAGGAATCGATAACTCTTACTAATTCGTCAAAATTTCTACCCGTAGAAGCTGGGTAAATTAAAATAAGTTTAATTTTTTTATCTGGTCCAATTACAAAAACAGAACGTACCGTAAGAGTATTATCTGCTTTAGGATGAATCATATCATATAAAGTAGCTATCTTTTTGTCCTCGTCGGCAATAATAGGAAAATTAACAGTTGTGTTTTGTGTCTCGTTAATATCTTTAATCCACCCGTGATGCGATTCTACACCATCTACACTAAGAGCTGCTACTTTTACATTTCTACTTTTAAATTGCTCGGTATATTTAGCTACTGTACCCAATTCGGTTGTACAAACAGGAGTATAATCTGCAGGGTGCGAAAATAAAATTCCCCAGCTTTCTCCTAACCATTCGTGAAAGTTAATATCCCCTTCAGAGGTTTGTGCGGTAAAATCGGGAGCAGTATCCCCTAATCTAAGTACTGACATTATTTATATTGTTTTATTGTTATTTATTTTTTGTCGAAATTATCTTTGGTTGCTATCATCTTTAGGGTGATAGGTTTTAGGTGTAGGTTGGCTATTTAAAATTATAGGATTTTTTTAATCACTCACTTAATCTAAGATAGAAAAAAATAACTTTAAAAGTTAACTATACATAAATCCAAAATTTAGGTTTTAAAAGATCATTAATATTAAGTAATTCATTTTATAGATTTTTAATCTCTAAGCGTTAACTGCTCTATTGGTTTTATATAATTGGTTCCTAGAAAAATGCGCTGTACAAAAACTCCGGGGACATGTATTTCGTTTGGATTTAAACTGCCTAATGGAACCAGTTCTTCTACTTCCACAACATTAATTTTTGCAGCTCCGCACATTGGTAAATTAAAATTGCGAGCTGTGCCTTTAAAAATAAGATTACCAGCCTCGTCTCCTTTCCAAGCTTTTATAAAAGAAAAATCGGCTTCAAAAGCTTTTTCCATTAAATGCATTTTTCCATTAAATTCTCGACTCTCTTTACCAATAGCTACCTCGGTACCATACCCTGCAGGGGTATAAAAAGCAGGAATTCCAGCTTTGGCAGCACGGCATTTTTCTGCTAAAGTACCTTGTGGGGTTAGTTCCACTTCCAATTCGTTAGATAACATTTGGCGTTCGAACTCTTTATTTTCTCCTACATAGGAGGCAATCATTTTTTTAATCTGTTTTTGTTGTAGTAACAACCCTAATCCAAAATTATCCACCCCTGCATTGTTAGAGATGCAGGTAAGTCCTATAGTTTTTAATTTTGCTAATTGGGTAATAGCATTTTCTGGAATACCACATAGCCCAAAACCGCCTAACATTAAGGTTTGGTAGTTTTGTACACCAGCTAGGGCTTCGGTTACTGAATTTACTTTTTTAGAGATCATTTTTTATTTGAAAATACTATAGTTAAGATACAATAAGTTTTTTTAAATTAGTGTTATAAAAATAGATAGTTATGTATGGAATAGAAAATTATTATGCATTTGTATTGGCTTGTATTATTTTAAATATTACCCCAGGAGCGGATACTATTTATGTTTTAACACGGAGTATTTCTCAAGGAAGAAAAGCAGGGGTGTTTTCTGTTTTGGGAATTATAACAGGAGTACTAGTTCATATACTCTTAGCGGTATTTGGTCTATCGGCTGTATTAGCAAAATCAATAGTAATATTTACTACTATAAAATGGATAGGAGCAGGGTACTTGTTTTATTTAGGAATTAAAATGCTTATCAGTAAATCAGTAATTAACTTAGATACTAATACCAAATCAGATATAAGTACTTTAAAAATATATAGGCAAGGCTTTCTAACTAATGTGTTAAATCCTAAAGTAGCCTTATTTTTTTTATCATTATTGCCTCAATTTGTTTCTTTGGAATATATAAATACCACATTACCATATCTAATTTTAGGGTTTACTTTTGTTTTTACAGGAACATTATGGTGTCTTTTTGTGGCCATATCGGCATCTAAAATGACGCAAACATTTAGGGCTAAGCCAAGCATTACTAATTGGATGCAAAAAATTAGTGGAGGTATATTTATGATATTGGGACTACAGTTGCTATTCGTAAAAGACAAAGTCAATTAAAAAGTAAATAAATGTTTACTTTTGGGGCAAAATGAAATTTTAGATGAAAGCATATATTTTTCCAGGGCAAGGAGCTCAATTTGTAGGAATGGGTAAAGATTTGTACGATAATTCCCCCATAGCTAAAGAATTGTTTGAAAAAGCAAACGAGATATTAGGTTTTTCGATTACCGATATTATGTTTGACGGAACTGTGGAAGCTTTAAAAGAAACTAAAGTAACACAACCTGCTATATTTTTACATTCTGTAATACTAAGCAAGGTTTTGGGAGGTAATTTTAAACCAAATATGGTGGCAGGACATTCTTTAGGAGAGTTTTCTGCGTTAGTTGCAAACGGAGTATTGTCTTTCGAGGACGGTTTACGTTTAGTTTCCCAAAGGGCGCAAGCCATGCAAAAAGCATGCGAAGCATCCGAGTCTACTATGGCAGCAATTTTAGGATTAGAAGATGCCATTGTAGAAGAGGTATGTATGGATATAGGTACAGAGGTTATGGCGGCCAATTATAACTGCCCAGGGCAATTGGTAATTTCTGGCGGAGTAGAGGCTGTAAATAAAGCTTGCGAGATTTTAAAAGAAAAAGGGGCAAGAAGGGCATTGGTGCTTCCTGTAAGTGGTGGTTTTCATTCTTCTTACATGGAGCCAGCTAGAGAAGAGTTAGCCAAAGCCATAGAAAATACGCCTTTTAATACGCCTAATTGTCCTATATACCAAAACGTAACCACTACAGCGGTTACCAATGCAGAAGAAATTAGAAAGAATATTATAGCACAGCTTACTGCTCCAGTTAAATGGACACAAAGTGTACAGCAAATGATTTCCGATGGGGCTACTCTGTTTACAGAAGTAGGGCCAGGTAAAGTATTGCAAGGTTTAGTAAAAAAGATAGATCGCAGCGCAGAAACAGCAGGTGCTTCCTTATAATTTTAATAATAAATTAAAAGGCAGTTTTAAAAAAAATTAAAGTATAGTTAAACTAAAAACACCCCGATTGCTATCGGGGTGTTTTGTTTTTTATCAATAGATAATCAGTATAGTGAGATCTTTAATGTGATTATTTTTAGCCTCTTTGTTTGTTTAGTTTTTTACAAATAAATTAGTAGAGGTTGCATTTTTAGAGGTTGCTTTTAAAATATAAACCCCTTTGTTTAGGTCACTAATAAGAATAGTGTTGTCTGTATTCTTTTCTAAATTATAGCTATTTATTAGATTACCATTAATGGAGTATAAAGTTACAGTTATAGGTTCTTGATTTTTAATATTTAATACATTACTAGCAGGGTTAGGGTAAAACTCAAAACGGGAAGAGGTGTTAGCTAAATTATCGGCAATACTTAATGTTGGGTCTATAGGATTAGAACCATCGGCAGGATCGGAACCAGCTACGCTATGCGGTGTATTTCTAGTTCCATTAGGAAAAAATAAATCAAAACCTAAAGTAGGATCTATAGCAGGATCACAATTTTCGTAATCATCCGTTTCAAACTTAATTACGTTAGGTACAAAAAATAAAAAACCATTAGGAGTTATATGGGCATCGGTAAAATTTATTTTATAATGGCCATCGTCTGGCGTAAAATCTGCGGGATCGTTACTATAAGTTAAAGTAGCAGCATCTACTAGCTTGTAAGCAGCAGTGTTTATAGCAGGCGCTATAGCTTTTCCTATAATAACTATATTGCTAGGATTAATATCTAGGGCTTTTACCTCTGGTCTAAATTGGCAAGGTAGAAACCTTAAAAATTGTCTTCTAATAGAAGTGTCTGCCTCCGTAGTAGTAGCGGTTACATTTCTAATTATAGAAGCGCTATCAAAACTACCTGTTTCGGTCCTTCCATTCATCCTATCTCTAGCGTTTAAAAACCCAGGATCTATTTTTACGGCAAATTCGGAGTCTATAGCCGTAATATTTCTAACATCTATAACACCATGGTCGTCGGTATGAGGTTGCAATTGTAAAGCAGCCTGTGCAAACCTACTTATAATATTACGTCCAAAAATTTGATCTATTTTTAGTAAAGAAACTGCCGTGGTTTCGTTTCCAGATTCTAAACGAAGTGTAACACCACCGGTACAATCTAGATTTTTGAAAAATAAATTATTGG
>CALGNG010000322.1 GCA_937958735.1 uncultured Aquimarina sp.
TAGGTCTAGTAAATACTTTTGGAAGTAACGGGCTTGTAGATGAGCATAGTTTACTAAAAATGGTAACTGGTCGTCTTAACAAATGGAAAAATATTGATGATTCAGGAATTATTGACTTTATTTTAAACAGAACAACCTGGAAAGTAAAAAGTAATTTATTAACCCGATTAAGCGGAGAGGATGAGGCTATGAATCCTGTAGATGGTGTTACACATGTCGCTTACAAAAACCCTTTATTATACGCTTTTTACGAAAGAGAACTGTTACACCCATCGTCTACTAATTATGTTTACGAAAACTATTTAGAGGAGGAAAGGGTAACCATAAAAATTAGACCTTTTGATATGGATAGGGATTTAAAAATGGTTCATAATTGGTTTAATCGAGAGCGGGCGTTAGCTTTTTGGAAAATGGATGGAGAAATTAAAGATTTGGAGGCTTTTTATATAAGTGTCTTAGATATGGATTTTTCCCATTCTTATATAGGAGAAGTTAATGGAGAAGCTTGTTTTACCTTTGAGCCTTATTGGGCGGTACGTGATGTAGTAGGATTTTGCTATAATTCCAAACCAACAGATTATGGGTTTCATTTTTTAATTGCTACAGAGGAAAAAGAAAAGAGGCAAACCGTAGCTTGTTTAAAAGCAGTTACCAATTATATGTTTAGTTTTCCAAATGTAGAAAACTGTATTTTAGAACCCGATGTTAATGCTAAAGCAATGGCTATTGTGTTAGAAAGAGCTGGTTTTTCTTTAAAAGAGGTTATAGAACAACCTCATAAAAAATCCAATCTTTTTTATAATACCAGACAAAATTTTTTGCAACAATTTCCTTATTTAAATACTAAAGAATTACTCCTTAATAAATAATTATGCATACTCATAAAATAATGAAAGTAACTTTTTATACAGTTTATAATCAGATTGCTTTTCAAAAATTAGGAGTTTCAAAACAAAACTCAAATAAAACAACCCTTTTAAATAAAGTAAATGCTTAAGAAAATAGCATCCGTTTACCTGTCTTCATTTCAGGGGCTTTCTAAAGAAGTATGGTATTTGTCTTTTGCAATGTTTATTAACAGAGCGGGTACTATGGTAATCCCTTTTATGTCGTTGTATTTAACGTCACATTATAATTATTCATTAGAGGATGTAGCTTGGGTGCTATCTTCTTTTGGGCTAGGCGGTGTAGTAGGTTCTTATGCAGGAGGTATTTTGTCAGACAAAAAAGGATTTTATCCTATACTGTTAATTGGTTTTTTAACCCCTGGTTTATTTTTAATTCCGTTAGGTTACCTAACGGAATTTTATACGCTTTGCTTAGGAGTTTTTATAATCGCTATGTTGTCCGAATTTTCAAAACCAGCTGCTTTTGTTGCTCTTTTTTCATATAGTAGTGAAAAAAATAGAACTAGATCCGTTTCGTTATTAAGACTTTCTATTCATTTAGGCTTGTCTTTAGGTCCCTTATTGGGAGGTTTTTTAATTGTTCATACCACCTATAAAAGCCTTTTTTTTATAGATGGGATTACTTGTATACTATCCGGTATTTTTGTGTTTGTATTTTTGAGGAAAAATAATATAATAAATGCGGTAAAAAAGATAAAAGAAAAAAAATCTACTAAGCTATCTAAGACGTTTTTTAGCTATCTAATTATTACGTTTATTATGACATTTGTATACATACAATTGTTATCCACTTTTCCTCTATATTATAAACAAGAATATTCGTTTTCGGAAATTATTATAGGAATTTTTATAGGTGTAAATGGTCTAGTAATTTTCCTTTTCGAGATGCCTTTAGTTTATTTTATAGAAAGAAAAGGTATTGTAAAACAAGAAGTTTTAAAGTTTAGCTTATTGTTGTTTTGTATTAGCTTTGCATTACTCGTCATTCCAGGGAATATTGTTTTTATAATACTTTCTATTGTATTGTTTTCTTTAGCGCAATCTATAGGTTTTCCATTTTTAAACACACTAGTGCTTAATGCTAGTTCTTCTGAAAATAAAGGAAAAAATATGGGATATTTTACCATTTCTGTAGCGGTAGGCAAATTAATAGGATTAAATATAGGTTTACAATTAGTCGCTGCTTTAGGCTTTAGGGTTACTTGGGTTTCTATGATTTTGTTACTTATTATTGCTTTTGTTATTGCTAAAAGACTTAAGAAGTAACCCCTGCGTATTAATTTTTGAAGAGTAGCTTGTTTTCTAAATAAAGATAGTATCTATCGCTATCGATGATAAGACTAATGGAAATAGATGGCTTGTATCATAAATTTTTGATAATAGAATCGCTTGATTTTTAAGATAAGTATATAAAAAAGATGGATAAGCTTAACTTAAGCTTATCCATCTTTTTTAATTTCTTGTTACTATCTTCCTTTAATTTACATTAAACAGACCTCTTACCTGTGTAGAAATAGTTCTAGGGCTCTTTACAGCAGTAGCTGTAACGGGATCTATTTCGTATATATAAGCCCCTAAAGAATCACTAATGTTCATATAGACCTTACCTTCGCTGTTTACAGCAGGCGTAGCCCATTGCCCTCCATGTAGTGGAATTTCAGTTACTTCGGTAACCGTTTTAGCTATTAAATCGACAACGGCAATTTTACATACAGGGTTATCTGTTGTGGGAGCATAAGTTGCCCATAACCCAGAATCATCTGTAACCATTCTAACAATAGCTTTATTGTTTCCAGCATAATGCATAAAGTTTATTTTGTTTCCTCCAGAAATGGCTTCAAAATCAAAATAATAATCTGCATCAAAATCGGTTTCATTATTTTTAATTCTTAAAATACTAGATTTTAATATTGGAGCAGGACTATATCCACTAGCGTAAGAAGAGGAAGAATAGGTATACATATCTTCATTTTCAGTAGTAATTAGACCATTAAAATTACCATATACTCCAATATCTGCAGCTCTATTATCTCTAATAATTTTATCTAAAGTTAATTCTGGGTAATTGTAAATAGCAACTCTTGCTTCGTTAGATTTTGGTGTTGTAAAATTATCGTTTGTAACTAAAAAATAAGATAAAAATAATTTATCACCCCTAATAATCATTCCGGAAGGCCAAGAGATTAAATTTTCGCTAGAAATTTCTTCTATTCGTGTGCTTACTTTTCTAGTAATAGCCATGTTTTCTGTATTAATTACATTAAAAACACGTTCTTCTAATCCTTGTTTAGAACCTTCTATGGCAATTAAAGTAGTATCGTCTGCTCTACCTAAAAATCGATATGCAGATTCTGGAGCTATTTCTCCTATTTCTGTTAACTTTCCATTTACCATACGATAGCCAATAACAGTACCACCTTCTCCGTAACTAGAGCTAATAATAGTTTTTCCTATTTGGGAGTATAGTCTTCTAATACCTCCTGGTTGCTGGATTCCTTTTCCAATAGGAGAAACTTCGTCTATAACAAAATTATCTACTGTTAAAAGCGCGTCAGGCGTTGTGCCGCCTAAAGAAGCAATGGCAACTGCAAGATTAGAGGTTTCCTCCAAAACTATTTCTTCGCCAGGGCTTTTGGGAGCAATAGGGGCTTCATCATCACTAGAACAGGAGGATAGAATTGTTGCAAAAGCAACAGCTATTGATAAAAACAAATTTTTCATAATTATTTAGTTTTATTATTATTTAGAGATATGATATCTCAGTTTTAAATTGAAGTTTATTCCAGGTTTTTGTAAGTTAAAATTGTCGGTTAGTTTTTCGTCCAACAGGTTGTTAATAGCAAATGATAAGTTGTGTTTTTCTGATTTATCGGTGTAGGTGAATTCTATGTTTTGAGAGAATTGAGTTGGGATTTTACGAAGGTCTTCATTCCCTATCTCTTCAAAAAACAAACTATATTTGTGCGTATATTGCTGTAACGATGTTATAGAAAATTGATCGTTTTTTTCAATTAGATTATTGAAGTTTAGTCTTAAAGTAATATTTCCAAATAAATAAGGAATATTAGGAATTCTTGAATCGTAATATGTATTTGGTATAGAGGTTGCAGGGAGGAATTCACTTCTTTCGCGAATATCTAAATAGGTGGCATTTATACCTAAAGTATATTTTTTAAGAAAAGTATAGTTAATTTCAGATTCAATACCTCTAGTAAGTACGTTTTCTAAATTGTCGTATGTTTTAAAGACTAATTTAGGACGAACGTAAATATAATTTTTAGCATCTCGGTAAAATAGATTCGTTTCAAAATGTAATAGATTATTGTTTTGGAAATATTTTTTAGCTCGATAACCGATATTTAAGTTATGACTTGTCTCTGGTTTTAAATTTATATTGGTTAAAATTTCTATTCCGTTTCCTAAAATTTCTAAATTTTCTGGAAATCTAATGGCTTTTTCAAAAGATAATTTTAGTTGAGAGTATTTCGTAAAACGAAAAGTACTAGCTAAGCCAAAGCTTGTATAATCTTCTTTACTCTCTACTCTTTTTGTATTTACTCCAGTTGGATCTGTTTCTGTACCCTTAATTTTATAATTATATTGTTTTACAAAAATGGTATTATTTAGTTTTTTATTTAAATTATTAAACGAATAAGAAAGCCCTGCAACATATTTATTAGTAGTACTAGGGTTACCAAATTGTTCTAAATTTTGAGGAGAGAGGGGATCATGTCCTACTACACGGTAATAATTAGAAGAGGCATTAAGTGTTAATAGCTGGTTTTTGTAGACATGATATTGTAAATTAACATTTGAAATAATATTTTTTTGATCTAGAGTAAGATCTGTTTTTCCATAATATTCGCCAGTAGTAGACGGGCTTGTGTTGGTTGTATTTCCAAACCAATTATATTTATTATCACTACGATCTACATAGTTTTTTTGTGCATTTACAAAAGCTACAAAAGAGGAAACGTCTAACTTTTTTACAAGTTGTTTTTTGTTATATTTTATAGTACTTATGTAGCTCTCGTTTTTTTCATATACTTCTCCAAAAGGAAAAATAACCTTATCTGGAATTGGTATATTTTGTAACTCTTTATAATTATTAGAATACAGAAAGCTAAATAAGAGTTCATCTGCATATTTTTGTTGGGTAAGCCCCAATTCTAACTGACCCATTTTAGAGTTATAAGCATCATGAAATCGTTTAACAGAAGTTGTTTTTGAAGGAATTCTACCATCTGGAAGAGGTATAAGAACATCTATTTTATAATCGTTATCCGAGTAATTATAAAAAGATTTTAATTTCATTATAAAACCACTTTTCTTATCGTAATACTGTCCATTAAGAGAAGCTATATGTGTATTAAAAGAGCCTAAAGAATAAGCAGTATCTACATAGTTTTTTTTGTTTTTATTTGTAATAATATTAATAGCTCCACCCAAAGCATCCGCAGGTAAATGTATAGGAACAACTCCCTTATATACCTCTATAGATTCTATAATATTTGTAGGGAAATTATTAAGGGATAAAGAACTTCCAAAATAATTCATTGGAATACCATCAATAAAAATGCGAACTTGATTGCCAGAAAGACCATTTAGAGAAAGATCAAAGGAGGAGCCTAGACCGCCTTGCTTTCTTACAATAATACCAGGAACTTGATTTAATACTTGATTTACATCAATAGCACTATTTTTATAAACATCGGTTTTAATTACATTTATAGCATAGGCCTGTTCTCGTTGTTTTTCGGCCTTTGTTTTCCCCATAATAACAATATCGTTTAACGCTGTAAATTCCTCTTCTACTAAACGTATGTTAATGGCCTTATTTTCTGTTGAATTTAGGTTTATACTATAATTTTTATATCCTAAGTAACTTACTTTTAAAGTGTAGGTTTCTTGTTTAGGCTTCAGTAAACTAAAACATCCGTTTATATCTGTGCTATTTGTTTCTTTATAACCTTTAATAGTAATATTAGCCCCAACTAGTGCTTTTCCTTCTAGATTAGTAACACAACCTTTTATCTTATTTATTTGAGCTTTCATTACTGTAACAGGGCTAATAAAACAACAGAATAGTAACATTATTTTTATATTAAAATGTAAACTTATTTTCATTATTATTAATTAGATTGAATAAAAATAATGGCTAAAATACATATTTTATTAAAATGAGTGCTACTATTTTAACTTAATTTATGATGTTGAATTATCTAGTAAATTGGGGGTAAATTTCTAAGCGATTTTTCTATAATTAGAAAAAGGAGACACGGGATTAAAAATAACTGATAATACAAAAAACAAAGAGAGTAAAGAATCAGAGCAAGAAAATGGTGCGCTACGAAAATTGTGAAACTCTAGAGAAATAGAGAAGGAAGAGTATAGGAGACCTTTAAAAAAAGAAGTAGATTAAATACACGTATTATGGATGATAGGTGTGTTAAGAGTATTTATTGCAGAGTGTCTA
>CALGNG010000323.1 GCA_937958735.1 uncultured Aquimarina sp.
ATCCAGTTTAGAACTACAACTAAATTTGTAATAACGGGCGCTTATATCGAGGTTACTTTAGGCAATAACCCATTAGAAAACTATACGGTTTACACAGCTAGCAAAGGCGATATTCTTTCTTTAGGTAAAATAGTAGACGCAGGACAACGATCTTACCTTTTGCTAAACGGGGGAATAAACACCTCGGATTATTTAGGTAGTAAATCTACCTTTACATTAGGGGTA
Source organism: uncultured Aquimarina sp. (assembly GCA_937958735.1). Taxonomy (GTDB): domain Bacteria; phylum Bacteroidota; class Bacteroidia; order Flavobacteriales; family Flavobacteriaceae; genus Aquimarina. The sequence goes on from CALGNG010000323.1 coordinate 226, forward strand.
ATGGGAGGGCATTGCGGTCGTGCGTTACGGACAGGAGATGTTATACATTTAAATAAAAGCAACTCTAAAACTATATTAGAAAAAAGAGAGTTGCCAGAAATTCCTTCGGAAATTAGTATAGATGTTTTATATGGTCCCCACGGAGCACCCGATTTTTTTGAAATCGATTATATAGAAGAGTTTTTGGAAACCACTTGGAGTATACACTTTAACTCGTCTCGGACAGGAGTAAGGCTAATAGGTCCCACTCCAAAATGGACAAGAAAAGATGGAGGCGAAGCAGGCTTGCACCCCTCTAACATCCACGACAATGCTTATGCTGTAGGCGCGATAGATTTTACAGGCGATACCCCAATAATTCTTGGTCCCGATGGTCCAAGTTTGGGAGGTTTTGTATGTCCGTTTACCATTATTAAAGCAGATTTATGGAAAATGGGGCAACTCTCCACCCAGTCAAAAATTAAATTTAACCTAGTTACCTACGAGCAAGCTTTAGAAAAAGAGAAAGTAGAAGAATTGTTTGTTAAGGATATCCATACAGTAATACCTACCTACCCTAAAGCTTTAGTAAAGGAGGTAAGTCCAATTATAGAACAGTTTAGTTTTAAGAAACATGCCGTAGTAATACGCCAATCTGGAGATAATAATATATTAATAGAGTTAGGAAAATTAGAATTAGATCTGGAATTGCGTTTAGTAATACATAAACTATTTCAGGCTTTTGAGGATCAAAATTTAGAAGGTGTTATAGATTTAACCCCTGGAGTAAGGTCCTTACAAATACACTTTCTACCTCAATTAATTAGTCGTAAAGATCTACTCGCTAAAGTTTATAGCATATTATCTAGTTTAGAAGATATAGACGATATTGTGGTGCCTTCTAGAATTGTTTATTTACCATTAAGTTGGAACGATCCAGAAGCAAAACTGGCCATGGAAAAATACCATACAACGGTTAGATCCAATGCCCCTTGGTCTCCAGATAATATCGAGTTTATTCGTCGTATTAACGGTATGGATTCCATAGAAAAAGTACAAAATATTATTTTCGAGGCCAATTACCTGGTTATGGGATTAGGAGATGTTTATTTAGGCGCGCCTATTGCCACACCTTTAGATCCAAGACATAGACTGGTAACGACTAAGTACAACCCCGCTAGGACTTGGACCCCAGACAATGCTGTGGGTATTGGAGGTGCTTACTTATGTATCTATGGAATGGAAGGTCCTGGAGGATATCAACTATTTGGTAGAACACTCCAAATGTGGAATACCTATCCTAAAGGGGGATATTTTACAAAAGAAAAACCTTTCCTGTTGCAGTTTTTCGATCAAATAAAATTCTATCCTGTTTCTACAGAAAAATTGTCCGAGATAAGAAGGGATTTCCCGCAGGGGAGATATCCTTTAAAGATTGAAGAAGTTTCGTTTAGTTTAAAAGAGTATAAAGCATTTTTGTCGCGTAACAATTCAAAAATTCAATCTTTTAAAGACCAACAGCAAAAAGCATTTAGAGAAGAAAAAGAAGATTGGGTTAGAACTGGGAAATTAAATTTTAGTCAAGAAGAGCAAGTTTCTCTTAACAAAGAAGAGATACAAATCCCAGAAGGCTGCGAGCCCGTAGAATCACCCCTTTCTGCAGTGGTATGGAAAATATTAGTAAAAAAAGGAGATCGTGTAACCAATAATCAGCCCCTTATTATACTAGAAAGTATGAAGATGGAATTTACTATATCTAGTGGGAAAGAGGGGGTTATTGACGAAATATATACCAAAGAAAGTTTAGAAGTAAGAGCAGGAGATATTTTAATTTCTCTTAAAAATAATTAATTTTTAAATGACTAATTATGACAATTAAGGAAATAAAAGGGTTGTTAGTTAGCGATTTTGCAGTGTACAAGCAAACATTATTATCCAACCAAAAAAAGATTATCGAAAAGCAGCAAGACGAAAATATTTTTATTAGTATTTTAAATTTAGAATCTCTGTTAGATAACGTAAATAAAATTGAACATAAATCGCCAAACAAATACCCTCTTTTAGGAGTGCCATTTGTTGTAAAAGATAATATAGATGTTTACGGTTTTACTACTACAGCTGGTTGTAAAGCTTATGCTTATAGTCCAACACAATCGGCCTTTGCAGTAAAGCAATTGGAAGCCGCAGGGGCTATATGTATCGGAAAAACCAATTTAGACCAATTTGCAACCGGTTTAGTAGGGACACGTTCCCCTTACGGAATAGCTAAAAATTTTTATAACCAAACATACATACCTGGCGGCTCCAGTTCGGGTTCGGCAAGTGCTATTACGGCAGGCTATGCGGCTTTTTCTTTAGGTACCGATACTGCTGGATCTGGACGTATTCCTGCTGCATTTCAAAACCTGTTTGGTTTTAAGCCTACTAAAGGATTGGTTTCTAATACAGGAGTGGTTCCTGCCTGTAAATCTCTAGATTGTGTTTCCATTTTTGCCAACCAGCTTAGTGATGTAGAATTGGTATTAGAGCATACGGCCACTTACGATTCCGAAGATGTTTATAGCAGGGAAAATAAGCAACACATAAAAAGCAACCAAAATAAAATAGCCGTTCCGATTAGGCAAAATCTAGCTTTTTTTGATAATAAAGACTACGAAAAAGCCTATTTTGATTTTATAGACACTATAAAGTTAAAGGGGTTTCTTATAGAAGAATTGGATTTTACTCCCATGTTTCAGGCGGCTAAACTTTTATACGATGGCCCTTGGATTGCGGAGCGTTACAGTGCAGTGGGCACATTTATAGAAACACATACAACAGACGTGTTAGAGACTACTAAAACTATAATATTAGGAGGGAAAACCCCTTTAGCGAGTACTTATTTTGATGCCGAGTACAAGTTAAAATATTTTAAAAAAATATTTGATACCTATGCCCAGCAATATGC
>CALGNG010000324.1 GCA_937958735.1 uncultured Aquimarina sp.
GATCTGTTAGTCTATTTGCCATGCAAAAAGGCTTAATTACCAAGGATAACTTTAACAAAAAAGGGCTTATAGAACAATTAGATCAAATTCATATTACTTTTAAAACTCATCCCGATTCTGGTCTTATCGAAACTTTTTTAAACAATAAAAGTGTCGAAAAAGAAATACGTGGATTAGAAGTCTCTAACTACGTAAGTGAAGTAGCGGCTATTCCAGAAATAAGGAAGCACTTGGTATCCCTGCAGAAACAAATTGGAAAGCAAAAAAAAATTGTTATGGACGGTAGAGATATTGGAACTGTCGTTTTTCCAAATGCCGAACTTAAATTATTTATTACTGCATCCACAGAAGTTAGAGCTCAAAGAAGATTTGATGAACTTACCGAAAAAGGAGAAAAAGTAACTTATAAATCTATTTTAGAAAACATAGAAAAACGAGATTTTTTGGATACAAACCGACAGGACTCTCCCCTATTACAAGCCCAAGATGCTTTTTATTTAGACAATTCTAATCTATCTAAAGAAGCACAAATGAAAATTATTTTAGATCTGATAAATACAAAAACTAGATAAATAACTATTACTAATAGCTTAATATTAAGCTCCAATAAAGTATTATTAATAGCGAAAGAAAGCCTAGAATACCTCACAAGAACATCCGGATTCCTGAATCAAAATCATCTCTAAAAAAGCCTATTATTATAATATAAATTTTGGACTTATCTTATATATATATACCTAGATTCTTAATATTTATTAACCATATATTCATCTATAGTATTATTATTTAGTATTCCAATGCCTTTGCTTTAATACTGTAAATTCTTATTAAAACTTAACGTAAACTCCTTTCATTTAATTGTCTTATTAGATCTTTTAAAATCAGAAAAGACCTTCAACTAAATATAATCTTGTAAAACGACTTATTTTAAAATTTGTACATCCTCTCATACACAAATTTGAACACATCTTTTTAAAATCGAACAGCTACATTTTGTGCTCAAAAACACATGAGCTGTGAGCTTAAATATTTGTCCTTAAATTAACCAAATTTAATGTTTTTAGGAACTAAACAGTACTAACATTAAAAAACATTACAAATAACCATTTTTGTCAAAAGTTTATTTAGGTTATTCCTTTAATTGGTGTTACAACCTAATCTTAATCTATTTTTAATAATAAATCAATGTATTATGTAGTGGGATACATAGCTATTACAAATAATATATCCATTTTTTTATTAACATAAAATTAAATTATATATAAAAAAATCGGGCACCTAAATTAGATACCCGATTTTTTTCTTATTTATTAAAATAACAAAACTATTGTTTTACTATTTTTTTAATTATAGTTTTAGATTTAGATCCTATAAAACTCTCTATAGAAACTAAATATAATCCTTTTTCTAAACCTATTAAATCTATAGAAGTAATTTTAGAATCACTACTCTCATCAAAAACAAGTTGACCTCCTATAGTATAAACTTTAACATTTTGTGCATCTATGTCTCCGTCTGTACTAATATTTAATAAACTGTCTCCAGATTTTAAAGGATTAGGAAATACCGATATTGTAATAGCATTTCTTCCATTTCCAAAATCGATAACAGACAATACATCTGGTAACGGATCTGCATCACAATTAATTTCTAACGATACCCAACGTCCTCTTGAAAAAGCAGTAATATCACCTTCTGGAATTTCTCCATTAGTTCTAGAACTAAATTCTACTCTAATTTCGTCTCCATTTTTTAAAGCTATATTTTCCCAAACATTACTTGCTGGAGTATAGTCTGGTTGTCCTGTTCCAAAAATCTTTGGGTTAGTAAATACTTCTGTTTCTGTAACACCATTAATAGAAATTCGGTAATCACTTTCTCCATCAAGCTCGGCTAAAGTATTTAATTTTAAATCATAAACTCCTGTTTCTCCACTAAAAGTAGTGGTTGCCGCAGCATAAAGATCTTTAAATCGTGCCGCATTAATAGCTAAAGCATTACGAGCATCGTCTAAATACGCTCTAGAAAATCCATCTATATTAATATTTGGAAAATCTGTAGTGGCATTTAAAATTTGAGAACTATCACAAACACCTGCGTCAGGAGTAGGTGTTGGTGTTGGTGGCGGCCCTGCTACCCCTCCTTCGCAAATTGTTTCCTCTTTACCTAAACCTTCTGGATTAGAAACACCATCTTGAAACAAAATAATTCTATCTATTAAGTGATGCTTTGAACGCCCAGAAATTTCCATAGTATATAAACCTGCTTCGTTAAATTCAACAAAAACTCTATGAGAATCATTGTCACTAGTAAAAGAAGACCAAGTCCAATCGGTACTACCACTTAAAAATATTTTAAACCATCCATCGCTACTTGCTCCTTTTGGTGTAGGTGTTTTCCCTACTCCATTAGGGTAGATACGACTATCTCTTTTTTCTGCATAAAAGTCGGAAGCATCTGGAAAACGTAACCAACTATCGTTAGATTCTGTTGCATTGGTTCCTTCTCCTACTCTACTTCTCCATCTAAATTCGTATTTACCTGGATTGTTTATTCGGATTTTAGCACTAATAGTTCCTCTTCCTGGGTTTCCAAAACTATTGTTACCTAACCATTCTATAAATCCTGCTCCACTAAAACCGTCTCTATCTGTTTTAATTTCCCAACTTTCTGAAGAAACATCTATATTTTCTGCCTCTATAATTACAATATTATCTACACTTTGAAAATCAAAATCGCAACTACCCGATGCTGGAGGCGTAGGAGGAGTTACTGGTGTTGGTGTTGGTGCTGGAGGCGCAGGAGGAGTTACTGGTACTGGTGTTCCAACTATAGGATCTGCACTAATAGGCTCGTTAGTTACTAAAGCAACCCAGTCCGCCCCTGTATTAGCCGGAGGGTTTCCAATACTTACATTTCCACCACCTGCAA
>CALGNG010000325.1 GCA_937958735.1 uncultured Aquimarina sp.
TCTACGATTTTGATCGTCTTTAAGTGTACCGTCTTCTACTACAGGATTTCTACTGGATTTATCGTAAGATTCTTTTCTAGCCCCTACAAATTCGATCTCTATATCGTTATAACGTAACATTGCTGTCCCGTAAGTTTTAAAAATCTGTACTTTAGGTGTATTAGGCAATAACTCAGATACTTTTTGAGCCAATTCTATACCACTACCTATTGCTACAATGTCTATATCTTTTGCTTTGCCTCTTTCCAGAAAAAAATCTCGGACAAAACCTCCTATTACGTAACTCTCTAAATTTAGTGCCTCAGTAGCTTCACGTATAATTGCGAAAATAGAATGAGATAGTGCTTTTTTATAATTTGGAACTGGCATTAAAATATAATTATTTTTCTAGCCCACAAAGTTAAGTTATTATAGTAAGTTTTAAGAATTGGAAGATTATAATTCTTAAGTGTTTTTAAGTTTTCTTTAAAAGAATACCTTATTTATTCTAACCTCTACTCATTTTAAACTATAATTAGTAAAAACCAAGTAGTTTAAGTATTTTGCGTAAGCACATTTCTTTTTAATTTATGAAGTATTTACTAAGTTGTTTATTCCTGTTTTATAGTTTTTTACTGTTAGCACAAAAGCCTAAAGTAACCACCGACTTTGATCTAAGTGTTGGTCCAAAATATAAAAGAGTCTATACTTTAAATCAATATCAATTTGCTTTTGGTGGCCGACTACTTTCTTTAAAAAAAACAAAAAATGCTTTTAGAATTTACCGTTCTTCCCTATCTAATTTAACACGAGAAACTAAATCCAGTGTTTTATTAGACGATGGCCAATTTGCAGGAACTCTACAATTAAAAGATACCGTTTTAGTTTACTTCCATAAAGAAAATAAATTAATATCTAAAAAAATACAAATTACTAATCGCCTCCCTGTAACTACTAATATTGTAGTAGATTCGGACAAAAATATTGCTAAAGATTTTAAATTTTCTAGTAGATTTGGTTACGATGCAGGTAACAGGATTAATGCTTTTGGCATTAAAAAATCGGTAGATCAGTCCAAATTTGTAATATTATATAGAGATAAAAAAGGGAAAACAGATACTATAGATGGAAAATCCAGAAACATTATAAATATTAAAGTCTATAACCAAAACATGAGCCTGGATTGGGAGCGTAGTATGCCTCTGCCTTTTTACAAAAAACAAATTAACACCGATGATTTTGCTGTAGATGCAAAAGGTGATTTTTACATTTTAGCTTCAGTTTTTGAAAAAGAACGTGTACGACTTGGCAAACGCAATAAAGAAGATTCTAATTTTAGATTACAACTATTTAAAGCTTCTAAAGAAAAAGAAGATTGGGAAATTAAAACCATACAAACAGATAAATCTATAGAAGATGCAGTATTGTATATGAATGCTTCCAAACAACCTATAATTGTTGGGTTCTATTCCGAACAAGAAGATAAAGGACAGGTTACAGGCTGTTTTAATGCTAAAATTGATGAAAAACAGACCATTATTCCTATTCTTCATCCCATTCCTACCGATACTATTAAGGCTTATCAAAAAAGAAAAGCTTTACAAATTAAAAATGGTCTACGCTCTAGAAAAGATAAAGAAGACCTAGAGGATTTACGAATTAATAAAGTGTTAACTAACTCCAACGGTAGCTTTAATTTATTTGCAGAACAACGTTACGCTATAAGAAATTCCTATTACGCCAATGGTGCCACCCGTGTAAATTACGACCTTTATTATAGGTCTGCATATGCCTGCAAATTTAATGGGAAAGGAAATTTAGAGTGGTTTAATCAACTACCTAAAAACCAATATGGGAAAAAAGGAAAACAAGCCATGTCTTTTCAAACCTTAAAATTCGGAAATTATAGCTATGTACTGGTTTGGGAGAAATTTGCTAATTTGTATAAATCTACAGGGAAATTTACAGAGTTTTTGGATGTTAGCCGTTCCGAATATTATTTTTTAACTACCTATAAGATTAACAATACGACAGGTAGTGTTAAGAAATTACCTGTTATAAACTCTATAGAAGTGGACAAATTTAAGCTTCGTAGTTTTGAAATGGGAAAAGCTGTACTACTTAACGAAACCTCTATTTTATTTGAAGGTTATGATGGTCGGGGAAAAAATTATTTATTTGACCTTAAGCTTAACCCAAAATAGTAACTAAATCAAATTATTTACTAATAAATTCCTGAGATCTTTAGATTAATAGCTATTATAAAAATACTTGTTTTTTAAACTTATCTTGGTAATCTAAGATATACTTACGGCCTTATCTTTTTAATTTCTATAATGGACGTTAGTTTAGATTATAAAAGTAATTTTTAAGACTAAAATAGTTATAATAGTCAATTTTTCTCTTTTTCAGAAACCTTATAATTCAAAATTATCACTTTTTTAGCTTTTTTTTTATCATAATTACATGTATTTGATTTTTATAATATCAAAAAGCCTTATATTTAGGATATAAGTAAAGATTTAATACCTACCATATAAATGACAAACGTTACTCGCCTTTTCGATTTCCCCTATTACCAATTAAGCAAAGGAAATTTGCCTAATGCTTTAGTGACTAAACAAAATGGGAAGTGGATAGAAACGTCTACCCAAGAATATATAGATAAAGCCAATAAAATAAGTAGAGGTTTATTAAGGTTAGGAATTAATCCTAACGATAAAATTGCTATTATTTCCACAAACAATAGAACCGAGTGGAATATTACAGATATTGGAATATTACAAATTGGCGCACAGGATGTACCCGTCTACCCAACTATATCTCAAGAAGATTATGAATATGTTCTAAATCATTCCGAATCTAAATATGTATTTGTTTCGGATAAAGAAGTCTATCAAAAAG
>CALGNG010000326.1 GCA_937958735.1 uncultured Aquimarina sp.
CCAGAAAAAAATGTATGTTACGGGGGCTGTAGGGCAAACTCATCATGGTGCTTCTTCCCATAAAGATATGATCCATGAGGGTTTTATAAACGAATATATGATGCCTAACTCCACGGCTTATAATGAAACATGTGCTAATATTTGTAACGCTATGTTTAGCTACCGGATGTTAGGACTAAAAGGAGAAGCAAAATATGCCGATATTATGGAGCTAGTCTTATACAACAGTGCATTGTCTGGTATAAGCATCGAGGGTAAAGATTATTTTTATGCTAACCCACTACGTGTAAATTCCAATGGACGAGTAACAGAAGACAATGGAACCGAGACCGAAGAGCGCCTACCTTATATTAATTGTTTTTGTTGCCCTCCAAATTTGGTAAGAACCATAGCAAAATCCCCCAACTGGGCGTATAGTTTATCTAACAATGGGCTAAGTGTAAATTTATATGGAGGGAACAAATTAAAAACCCATCTAATAGATGGTTCCGAATTAGAACTTACTCAAGAAACCAATTACCCTTGGGAAGGGAACATTAAAATTGCCATACAAAAGGCAAAGAAAAACCCTTTTGATATAGCTTTAAGAATACCCGATTGGGCTAACAACGCCACTATTAAAATAAACGGAAAAAATGCAGGAGTATCTGTAGCCTCAGGAAAATATGCTAAGATTAGCAGAAAATGGAAAAAAGGAGATGTAATTTCTTTGGATTTGCCTATGAGTGTAAATTTAATACAAGGGCATAATCGTATAGAGGAGGTGCGCAACCAAGTAGCCGTAAAACGTGGTCCAGTGGTGTATTGTTTGGAATCTAAAGATTTACCTAAAGACACCAAAATATTACAAGCCTATTTGCCTTCCACATCAACCATGAAATCCAATTATCAATCTAATTTATTGGGAGGAGTTGTTGCTATAGATTCGGATATATGGATTAGAGAAGACAATTCCCAAGCTATGTATCGTCCAATATCTAAACCTATATGGAAAAAAACAAGTACTCAGTTTATACCATACTTTTCTTGGAGCAATAGAGGAAAAAGCGAAATGAGTGTATGGCTTCCTATTATTTGGAACGAATAATAAAACGTATGTAATTTTAATAACAAAATAGTAGTTTTGTATAAAAAAGGTATAATTATTGAGGAGACAATAAATCTATTGTGGTCTTTCTATAAAGAGAGCAATAGGTCTTTCCTAAAATACCAATAATCAAATTAGCTTAAATGATGCCATTAAAAATACCCCCAATAAAAATTATTACATTATTATTAGTTGTATTTCAGGGTGTAAATGCCCAAAAAAAGAAAGTATATCCATTGTCGGACAGTACCAATACCCAAAAATGGACACTCTTAAAAGAGGTGAGTGACGAGTTTAATAAAAATAAACTAGACTTAAAAAAATGGTGGGCTGTAGGAGAATTTAAAAATGGAAAGCCAGAGTATAAAAATCCCCAACAGCCAGCAAAAAAAGTTTGGATAGGTCGTGCGCCATCACAATTTTCTGGAAATAATTATAGGTTTAGAGACGGTAAATTATTACTAGATACCAAGTGGGAACCGGACTTTCCTTTTTCTCAGAAACCAGATAAGGCAGGCAAGAAGTTCGAAAATATTACTACCGCCTGTATTATTGCTAAGAACCAATTTAGGTATGGCTATATGGAAATTCGTTGTAAAGCAGCAGATGCACCCATTACAAGTTCTTTCTGGGCAACAGGTAAGGGAACCGAATTGGATGTGTTTGAATTTTTTGGAGATCACCAGCAACCCCAAAAAGAAGCAGCAGGAAAAGATAAAGAATTTTTATGGACTATTATAGACTGGACAAAGAGGCCAAAACATGGAAGAAGAAATTGGAGAGAAGATGTAATTTTAGATTGGAGGGTAGCAGACGATTTCCATACTTATGGATGTGATTGGGGACCTACCTATTTAAAGTATTATGCAGACGGAAAGCTTATTGGAGAAATAACCAAAGAAGAAGTAGAAGCGGCTGGTAAGGATTGGATATTAGTACAACCCATGAAAATATGGTTGGATCAAGAAACTTTTCCATGGAATGGTATTCCTGCAGAAAAAGATTTACCGGCAGAATTTGAAATTGATTACGTAAGAGTTTGGCAAAAAAAATAGACTAATTTAAAAAGGATTAAAAATCCTCCCTAAATTAGCAGAAAATTTTAGAAAATTAATAGTAAATAAGATAATGAAAGATTTAAATAAAATACTCCTTTTGGTTTTGGTTTCCTTGGGAGGTTATGCTCAAAAAAAACCGAATATCCTTTTTATAGCGGTAGACGATCTTAAAACGGAACTAGGTAGTTATGGATCCGATGTAGTATTGTCTCCAAATATAGATGCTTTGGCTAACGACGGAGTGCAGTTTAATAGGGCCTATTGCCAACAAGCTATTTGTGGACCTTCTCGTGCAAGTGTTATGACGGGATCTCGTCCAGAATCTATAAATGTTATCGACCTATTTCAAGACTTTAGAGAAAATCGTCCTAGTATTGTAACCATACCACAACACTTTAAAGAAAACGGTTACGAAACCACCTATGTAGGTAAAGTGTTTCATCCAGGATATTCCGACGATGAAATGTCTTGGACGCGTAAAGCGACTTATCCTCCAAAAGACCCTAATGTGCCTAAAACTAAAGGGGCTTATGCTTCTAAAGAAAATCAAGAGATTTATGAAAAAAACAGAATAGATCTAGAGGCACGTTATGGAGAAGAGGTAATCCGTAAAAACTGGTTAGCTCACGGACCAGGTATAGAGGCTATAGATGTGCCAGACGAAACCTATAAAGATGGATACAATACATTAGCCGCAATAGAAACTTTTAAAGAGCTTAAGAAAAGCGATAAGCCTTGGTTTTTAGGATTAGGGTACCTTAAGCCACATTTAGACTGGATTGCTCCAAAAAAATATTGGGATCTATACGATAGAGACCAAATTAAAATTGCAAGCCAGATTAATCCTCCTAAAAATGGAGCTTCTTTAGGGTTGTCAGAATCTATGGAAGTAAGAGTAGGAGCAAGTGTTCCTAAAACAGAACCTTTTACTCCAGAGCTACAAAGAGAGTTGCGTCACGGATATTATGCTTGTATTAGTTATATAGATGCCCAACTAGGAAAAGTAGTAGAGGCATTAAAAGAGGCTGGCGAGTACGAAAACACCATAATTGTTTTATGGTCGGATCACGGCTTTAATCTAGGAGAAATGGGATATTGGGGTAAAGCTACCAATTACGAAGTAGCAACAAGAGTGCCTTTTATTATTAAAGCACCAGGAAAAGCGAAACAAGCTAAAACAGATGCTTTAGTAGAGCTTGTAGATATTTTTCCAACACTTAACGAGTTGGCGGGTTTAGAGAACCCATCTAATGTAGAAGGAAAAAGTTTAGTGCCTTTATTAAAAAAACCAGACTGCGAGTGGGACGAAGTGGCTTACAGTGTATTTCCAAGTCCAGCATTGCGTGAGTGGGCGGCAAGACCTTGGACACCCCCATTTCGTACAGCATTTTTTGCGCCATTAATCAAAAAAATAGAAGCACGTATAGGAAAACAAATGGGAGAAAAATGGAATCGTAAAACCTTCGAAAAGTTTGTAATGGGATACGCTATGCGTACCGATCGTTACCGTATGGTAGTTTGGAAAGACAGAAGAAAACCAAAAGAAGAGCCTTTGTTTGTAGAGTTATACGATCATAAAAAAGACCCTACAGAATCGGTAAACGTTGCCGATAAAAATCCTAAAATAGTAAGCAAATTATTGCTGCAATTAGCAGCAAAATAAAAATTATTACAAAGTGGATCACAGGGGCTAATTTTCGATTTGGAAAGTTAGCCCCTGTTATTTTGTAATAATTTAGAAAACCTCTTGGGTTAGTTAAGCTTATCACAAAAAACGTATCTTTGTTAGTTACAATTAGCAAGAAATGATACACTCCATGACAGGCTTTGGGAAAGCCATTCTTCAATTAGAAAATAAAAAAATTAATATAGAAATTAAGTCGTTAAACAGTAAAAGTTTAGATCTTAATGTTCGTATGCCTCAGCAATATAGAGAGAAAGAATTAATATTGCGGAATCAAATCTCTCAAGCGCTAACCAGAGGTAAAGTGGATTTTGGATTATATATCGAAAATACCATGGAGGAATCCAAATCCAAAATAAATACGCCTATAGTAAAAGAATACCTGTCACAACTAAGTGCCATTTCTACGGTAAGCGAAACAGAATTACTGTCTATAGCCATGCGTTTACCAGACGTTCTTAAAACAGAACGCGAGGAGGTAGACGAAAGCGAATTTTTGAAAATAAAAGGAGTCCTTTCCGAAGCCTTAAAAAATATTAACGAATATCGTTTAACAGAAGGGAAAGTATTAGAAAACGATTTTAGATTGCGTATTAGTACGATAGATACCTTACTGGAAGAAGTTATAAAAATAGATCCAGACCGTATTAGTAATGTTAGGGAGCGTTTACAAAAAGGAATTGCCGAATTAAAAGAGCGTGTAGACGAAAATCGTTTTGAACAAGAACTGGTATATTATATCGAAAAATTTGATATTACCGAGGAAAAAGTGCGTTTAAAGAATCATCTAGAATATTTTATAGAAAATTTAGATTCTAAAGATTCTAACGGAAAAAAATTAGCCTTTATTACCCAAGAGATAGGAAGAGAAATTAATACTATTGGAAGTAAGTCTAATTTTGCTCCAATGCAAAAATTAGTAGTAGAGATGAAGGACGAGTTAGAAAAGATTAAAGAACAACTTTTAAATGTACTGTAATGGGTAATGGAAAATTAATAGTTTTTTCGGCACCCTCTGGGAGTGGAAAAACTACTATTGTACAGCATTTATTAAAACAAACCAATTTACCTTTAGAATTCTCTATATCCGCAACATCGCGTGCGCCTAGAGGAGAAGAAATAGAAGGTAAAGATTATTACTACCTAAGTGCCAACGATTTTAAATTAAAAATACAAAACGACGAGTTCCTAGAATACGAAGAGGTATATGCCGATAACTTTTATGGTACTTTAAAAAGTGAGGTAAACCGAATTTGGGAAAAAGGAAAAGCCGTTATTTTTGATATAGATGTGGTAGGAGGATTAAATATAGAAGAGCAATTTCCAGAAGAAACCCTATCTATTTTTGTGCAACCACCAAATCTAGAAGAGTTGGAGCGCCGCCTTAGGGGTAGAGGAACAGAGTCCGAAGAAAAAATTAAAATGCGACTAGACAAGTCTACAACCGAATTGGAGTTTGCGCCAAAATTTGATGCCATTATAACTAATGATAATTTAGAAATTGCCAAGCAAGAAGCTTTTCAACTAATTTCTAAGTTTTTAAAAAAATAATACATTTAGGTATTAAAATGCAATTAAAAATAAAAGAGATTAGGTTCTAAAAAAAATAGGATAGCGATAGAGAATTAAAAAATAAATAGATGCCATGCTTAATTTGTTTGGGCATGGCATTAGTGGATTATTTAAAAATTGTTTAGACTATATTAGAAATAGTTGAAGAGAGTAATGTAACCCCAGACAAGTTTAGAGTAAAGGAAATGAAAAAAATAGGACTGTATTTTGGAACATTTAATCCCATACATATTGGGCATTTAACCATTGCCAACCACATGGTAGAATTTTCCGATTTGGATGAGGTGTGGATGATTGTTACCCCCCATAATCCATTTAAAAAGAAAAATACACTACTGGACAACCACCATAGATTAGAAATGGTATATAGGGCTACAGAGGCCTATCCAAATATAAAACCTAGCGATATAGAGTTTAAGTTACCACAACCTAATTATACGGTAGAAACTTTAATACATCTAGAAGAGCGATTTCCTAATAAAGAATTTTCTTTAATAATGGGCGCCGATAATTTAAAGGGGCTTCATAAATGGAAAAATTATGAAGTAATTTTAGAGAATTATGCTATTTACGTATATCCTAGAATTTCCGAAGGAAAAGTACCAGAGCAATTTGTAGGACACCCTAAGATAAACCAAGTAGATGCACCAATAATGGAAATTTCTTCCACCTTTATACGCAAGGCTATTAAGAGTAAAAAAAACATTACACCTTTACTTCCTGTAAAAGTGTGGGAGTATATAGATCTAATGAATTTTTACAAAAATTAGCTTATTCTAATTCTGCTAAAAAGCTTGATTAAGATCCAGTAAGATCGGGATTAAAAGGCGAAGCATCTTCGTAACTCCAAGTAGCATTACTATGGTTGTTGGTTTGTATCCATTTTTCTACTTTAAAAATCCAATACCTTCCTGTATTAGTAGTTTTGTGAGCATCTTCTTCGGATTCTTGATCAAATAATAAACTTGCTTTGCCAGAAAGTTGAAGGGTTCTGTTCATTTTAAAATCTATAAAAAGAAGACCAGCATTAGGGTTTTCAACAAAATTCCCTAAAGTGTTATACATACTATTTCCTACGTAATCTGGAATTTTTAAGTCTCCGTTTTTTAAAACCTCTATAAAACCATAATTACCACCACGGTGGGAAGCATCCATTTTCCCTTCTGCAGACTGGCTTCCTACAAATAATGTATCGCTATTTATAATCCAATGTTGTTGGGTCATGGAAAGTGCCGTGCCCATGTTAATATCTGGGATAATAGAGTTGTTTTCTTTAGGTACGTTTAAAACGCGGCGCTGTATGTATTTAGGACAGTTAGGATAAGCCTCTTCGATCTCTAAGCTTATTCTGTTTTCTTTTAATAAGGCAGTTCCGTTAACTCTAAACCTACGTCTAGATCCTAGTTCTATAAATATGCTTCCAACATTAGATTGCGTTTGGATATTAGAATAAATAATATCTTTTCTAGAGCTTCTAATGTTTTCTAGATCAAACAGTATTTTTTTAGGGGCAGGGACTTTAGCAAAACCAAAATCGTTAATTAATATAGAAACCCAGATACTCCCTTCTGCATCTTTACTACTTAAAATAACCATAGGTTGGTTTTTGATAAAAGCTACAGCGCCAGGCACAATAAGATCTTTTACTCCTCTTTGCACACGGTTGGCCATTTTAGTTTCTCCAAACTTTTCTTGTATGGTTTGCTCTCCTTTATTGTAAATAGTATCCTTCATAAAATATTTATTAACGCTAACATTTTAAAAACGGCATAAAGTTATCTTAAATAATTTTATGCCGTTGTACTTAATAGGTAAAAAAGTAAGTAATTAAAAAACTAGGACATTACACCCCTCTTTTTGTAATTCTACAATACTTGGTAATCCTGGAGTCCCAGGAACAGGGTTATTGGAGATTAAATCCAATCCAGAAGGGTTAGCTCCAAAAACTTGAGAACATGCCGCAGATACACCTGTAATTACATCTTCTACCTCTTTATATATTTTGTGACCAATATGGTCTTCTTTTTGAAGTTGTTCTGGCCAGCGAGTACCAGGACCTGTAAAAATAATTTGCACTTCTTCTTTAGAATTTTTAAAATCGAAAGCTGCTGCTAGAGCATTTAAAGCTCTTCCTAAAGATTCGTCTGTACCCGATTTAGGGTCCGAAATAATAATAATTGCTGTTTTACTCATAATATAGATGTTATTTACCGAACATTCGGTAATATTAATATTCAAATTTTTTTAATCTTCGTACAGGATTTTAATTTTTTCTAAGGCATCTTCAAACAAATAACTTTGTCCCATTGCTTTAGCCAGAATTAAAGACCCTTGTACCTTAATAAAGGTTTCATTGGCTTTTTCTAAAGCTATTTCTTTAGAGTAGCCCAGCTCTTCTCCTATAAAAGTAAAGCCATCTATCCATTTTTGCATTCCTTGTCTAATTTCGGTATGGAATAACTCCATTCCAAAATCTAGAGACATAGATCGTAAAATACAAGTGGTTTCGCCCCCTTTATAAAAATAACTAATGTTTTCTAAAACACTAGATAGTCTATCGGAGATAGGCACTTTAGTGTTAACCAGTATTTTATAAATGTGATTTTCTATAGATTCGGTCACATAATTTAATACCGAACTAGCAATTTCTTTTTTCCCTTTAGGGAAACGATGGTATAAACTAGCTTTTTGTAAGCCACAACCAATAGCCAATTCATTTAGACTAGCGCCTTCGTATCCTTTAGAGCGGAATACATCTAGCAGGCCGCTAAACAAATCTTTATCTTGTATTTTTTGTGGTCTCATGGTACAAATATAAACAAATAAAGTAATTTACCGATCGTTCGGTATAAAATTATAATTTTATTAACTTTCTCTTTTTAATTAGGTGTTTTAAATATGATACTGTCTTTTTTTAGGAGGAATTATTAGAGGTAGAATCAAAGTAATGGGGCTGGGGAAATTTAATAAGTTTCCTTAGGTTTGTTATAAATCTAATAATCATATAGTTGAATTTAATTAAACTGTGTAATACCCCCTTTTGGGTATTAAGTACAGCACTTGTTGTAGGTGTTTTTGTGGGCAAATTTGTCGTAGTGCCTTTGGATGGGATTTTGGCAGGTATATCCTTCCTTTTAATTGGTTTATATGTCTTTAGGAATAGCAATACGGCTCTTTTTATGGGGCTTTCTAATCTGCTTTTTTTAGGATTAGGAGTTGCCAGACATCAATTAACCTTGCCAAGTAATCAACACAATCATATAACTACTTATAAAGAGTTAGATGTAGGTAAAGAGGTAATATTTACGATTACAGAATGGTTTAAAGATTCTAAAAAGTATAAAAACTACAAAGCCACTATACAATATATTTCTGGGGAAAAAGTAGAGGGTAATTTTTTGTTGAAGGTAAAAAAAGACACGAATAGGAACCTTTATTTAGGAGGTACTTATACGGGGTATGTTCGGTTTTACGAGATCCATACGGATGCTTTTTCGTATGGTTTTAATTATAACAAGTATTTGCAGGATCAAGATATTACGCATAAAGTCTATGTAGAGGAGAATTCTATTATAGAGCTTCCGGCATTGGTAAATAAAATAAAGTACAGTTTAGGCCAACTACAATTGCAAATAGATAAATCGTTAGAAGAATTAAAACTAGACACTAAAGTATTGCAGTTTACCAAGGCATTAATATTAGGAGATAGAAGAGGACTGGATAAAGGCTTGCAGGCCAATTTTTCTAAAGCAGGAGTTATGCATATTTTGGCGATTTCTGGTTTGCATATTGGAATGGTGTATGCCTTATTGTTGTGGGTATTTAATAGGGGGCTTTACAAGTATAAGTTCCGGGTATTAAAATCCACTAGTGTAATCCTGTTACTGTGGTTATTTGTAGGCTTTACAGGTGCTAGTGATTCGGCTTTAAGAGCTGTAACCATGTTTACGTGTTTAGAAATAGGACGGCTATTGTTAAGAAGGCAACATCCTTTAAATGTATTATTTCTTTCTGTTTTTATTTTGGTATTAATAACTCCTAAAATTATATTTTCGGCAGGTTTCCAGTTAAGTATTACGGCGGTAGCTTCTATAATTTTAGGGATGCGTCTATGGTTAAATTTATGGAAGCCCAGTAACCGATTAATCTTAGTGTTGTGGAGTATAACAGGAGTAAGTTTGTGCGCGCAAATAGGATTACTCCCTTTAAGTATTTATTATTTCCATCAATTCCCAGGGCTTTTTTTAGTGGCGAATATTCCTATTATGTGTGTTGTTCCTGTGGTTATGATAGTTGCGGTAGTTATTGTTGTAGGCGGCTATTTGGGAATACTTTCAGATGTTATAGTTAGGATATATAATTATAGTATAACGGGATTAATTAGTTTTGTGAATTGGGTAGCCTCTCAGGACGTGTTTATTTTTAAACAGCTTTATATATCTGCATTTAGTGTTTTGGGCTTTTATTTAGTATTGGGGTACCTGTTGTGGTGGTGCCATTATAAAAAAGCAGGAATTAAGTATGTATCGTTGCTTTTGTTGGGAGGGATTTGTTTTGGTTTTGCAGAAATAAATCAAAGTGCGGTTAAACAAGAGCTTTGGTTGCTGGATAATTATAAAAATACGATTATGGTAGAGGTAGTTTCGGGTAATGTAACGGTATGGTCTTCAAAGCAATTATCGGTTTTTGATAAACAATATAAAATTGTACCGCTAGTGGAAAGCTTACATATAGATACTATAAACTATTGCGAGTTAGAGGAAGCGTATAATTATGATAAAGAAAAAATAGTGTTAATTAATCAAGACTTTATTCCAAATATAGATTTAGGAAATAAGATTTTAATTGTCTCCAATACACCAAAAATAAATATGGAAAGATTGTTACAAAACAATAGGCCAAAACAACTAGTTTTTGCAGCTAATAATTATAAAGATATAGTAGTTAAATGGAAAGCTACTTGCAATGTGCTGGGGGTAGCCTATTACGATGTTGCTAAAAAAGGAAGTATTAGGTTAGATGGAATAGAATAACTAGAAGGCTATCTGCAATAGGTGTTTATCTTAAAATTTTGTCAAGATAACTGCTCTAATAGTATACCAGATAAAAGCAGATTGATGTATAAAAATTATCCCATTAGGATTTGGTAGAAATCCTAATGGGATAATTTACAACTAGTATAGCTATTTTTTATTTTAAAGTTGGAGCAATTTTTTCTACTACAGCAATAGTTTTATCTAAATCCTCGTAAGTTAAGGCATCGGTAATAAACCAAGTTTCAAAAGCACTAGGAGCAATGTATATACCATTATCTAGCATTCCGTGGAAAAACTTTTTAAAAGTATCGTTATTTCCTGTAGCAGCGCTATCAAAATCTATCACAGTATCTGGGCTAAAATGTACCGAAATCATAGAACCTACTCTGTTTATAGTATATACAATATTATTAGCGTTTAAAACCTTGGCTATACCTTCGTGTAAATACGCTGTTTTTTCAGCTAACCTGTTAAAAATTTCAGCATCATTATTCAACTCATTTAACATGG
>CALGNG010000327.1 GCA_937958735.1 uncultured Aquimarina sp.
AAACAACCAAACTAATCTAAAAGGGGTTACAGAATTATAAATATTTTGTTGCTCGACAGGTGTATATACTTTTTCTAAAAAGCCTTTGCGCTGCCAATTACTTTGAGATGCTAAATCTAGATCAATTACATCGTTACCAACCATAATAGGCAATTATACATTTAGTTTAGCATTAATAATATCCATTGCCGATTTTACATCTAACATTTTTTCCATAGACTGGGTATCCATTTCTATATCAAATTCGTCTTCTATATCTAAAATTACATCAACTAAATTAGCCGAATTAATTTTTAGATCGTTTATAAAATCGGTCTCCGGAGTCATTATTTTAAAAGCTTCTTCGTCTTGGATATAAGGCTTTACAATTATTTTTAGTTGGCCTATTAATTCTTGCTGTGTCATTTATTTTTATTTTGGGTAAATGTAAGTAACCAATATTCCTTCTTTCTACTTTGCTGTATAGAATCAAAGTTAGTTTTTTAGAAAATATTGTTGGACTAATTTCTTTATTTTTTTAACTGCACACCTCTCCTTTCTGCAATAAAAATTAACAAAAAAAGGGTTACTTCTTTACCTAAAAGTAATGAAGTAACCCAATAACACTAAAGTAAAAAGAATACAATTAATGTTTTAATTAACAAAAACTTTAGTTGTCGTTTCTTTTGAAGGTGTTTTTATTTTAATAAAATATAAACCCGAATTTAGCTTATGATTCTCTGGTACAAAATCTAACAATTCTCTTCCTTTAGATACTATTTCTTTTTCTAAAAGAGTGCTAATTTTTAAACCGCTTGCCGTATATAAATCTACTATATAGGTTCCTTTTTCTGTTGTATTAAAAGAAATGGTAGAAACATTATTTTTATTTACCGGGTTTGGATATACAAAAGTCTTCAAGCTAGAAATACTCGTATCTAAACTACTTAGTACACTTGCCTCTAATTTTTTTATTCTATCTAATGTAAAATCTGTAGTTTCCTCATTTTCTAGAATTAAAGATTTAGCACCTCTAGCTCTATTTCGTATTCTTTTTGGATTAAAACTTAGACCAAATGCCGTATTTACATCGGAATAGTTATTTGCGCCACTGAGTGTAAAAGAATTTACATACGCATCGGTAACAAAAGTAGGATCAACTGTATTTTCGTCCCCAAAGATTCCATTTCTAAGTGTAATCCCAGCACGTAGATCTCTGCTACCACCTTGGTCCATAATATTAAGAATATCGTTAGTATTATCGGTATGGAAACAACCTAAAAAATGCCCTGCTTCGTGGGAGGTTACATTTCCTATATATTCGGACACTAGGTCTTCTATTGTAGCACCTCCTGCTAATGTAATGTTATTTAATGTATTACGTATTACTCTAATGTTATCCGAATCCGAAGAACCACTAAGAAGGTCTAAAACTACTACAGCTAAATCTTCAAAACCAAAGTTACCCACATCAATAGAGTTGGATATACCTATAGTACGTATGCCTAATTCTATTGCCGTACCACCAACTATAATCCTACTAAAAGGAACATTAGCATTCTTCAATATATTGGGTATTCTTTTTCCTAGATTTTGGTTTCCATAATCGCTAATTATCACCACATCCAAATTAGGATTAATATTTTTTTCTAATAATTCTGCCTTAAGGTTTCTTTGTACATTGGCAGTAATTTTTTTAGTAACTGTTATAAGGTTTTCAGGTGTATTTTCTATTCCCCAATTTTCAAGAAAATCTTCGAACGGAGATAAATTAATCTCTCTATCTAAAAATCCT
Organism: uncultured Aquimarina sp.; assembly: GCA_937958735.1. Taxonomy (GTDB): domain Bacteria; phylum Bacteroidota; class Bacteroidia; order Flavobacteriales; family Flavobacteriaceae; genus Aquimarina. The sequence goes on from CALGNG010000327.1 coordinate 1,775, forward strand.
GGATTTGATTCTTCTAGATCTGGAATTGTAGAAGCTAACGCAAAATCCCTTCTTGTTAAATTCTCTTCTCCTGTAAAATCTAAATAGATATATTGTTTTAATCCTGGGTTAATTACAGGACCTGTGCTAGAAGCGCCAATATTAACTTCATACCTACCTACACTACCTAAAACAGCAAAATGGTACAGACCAGTTTCTGGTGCTATATAATTTAAAACAGCATCTCCTTCAAAAGGCAAAGGAGAATTTAAAGATCCAAAAAAAGTACCACTTATAGTAGAGAAGTCTACAACTCCTTCAGTATTTATCATTTCAAGTCTTAACTCATCAGTGTCATCATTAAGTTCATTATCAGGACTAACTATTTGTAGCCCATTTTCATCTAGAGTATCTCCTATTTCAAAAACTTCAGAATTAACTACAGAAGCTCCAAAAACATCACCTTTATTTAATCTAACACTATATACATCTCTATCTATTTGACGACTAGATTTTATAATATCGATATTTAAAAGATATTCTCCTTCTCCTCCAGCTCCAAATTCGTCTCCAGAAACCAGTGGACTACTAACCGATGCATCACTAAACTCTGTAACATCTGCTTCTCCTGTTATTATATCGTTAATTAATGGAAGATCCCGATCTAATTGATTGGTATCTCTAATATCTAAAACATATGTCCCAGAATTTTTTACATAAAATTGGAATTCGTAGACATCTCCAGAAAATGCAAGTACAGATGTGGGTACACCATCTTCTGTCGCTTTTAAAGAAAAATTAAAACCAGCAAGTTGCTCTAAATCATTGGTTTCAAAATTAGTCGCTATCGTAGAGTTATCAATTGTAACAGGAACCGATGTTTCTGAAGCTTCTGACAAATCTCCTAAGAAAGGTAAATCTAACCCAAATCCTGTTTCTATATTAAAAGCCCTATGTAATGTAGCTACAGGGGCTAAAGCACTACTTAAATCTTTCGCTTTTACTTTTATGCTTAAAAGATCATTTTCTTTTAACTCTAAAGAATAAAAATCACGATCGCCAGTACCTGTACCACTACTAGTTCCATTTGGTCCATCTCCTATAATACTAGAAATTTCAATTCTTTGAACTTCATTATTACTAATACTATTAGGTATACTAATAACAGAAGCTAATGGAGCAGCCCCATTATCTATAGTTTCTAGAATATTTAATTTAACTTTGGGAAAATCTTCTACATCGGAAAGAGTAGCTGTAGATACCCCTTTAATTAGTGCATTTCTTTTAAGCTTATTAGAGTTTCCAAAATTTAATATGGGTTCCCCCTCTTTTGGATTGTTGTTGGCTGTATCAAAAGAGCCTTCCTCTTCTCTTATCGTAAAAATACCTTTAGGAGCTTTAAGTCTTTTGGCTCTTTTTGTAATAGTTCTTACCTGAAGGTCTTCAATCAATTCTGGGTCACAGACTAAAAAAGGATTAATTATTGTATTTTTTTTAGACGTTACTTTTTTTACACCTAAAAGAGAAGACAACTCCTTAGTTTGGTTTGCTTTTTTACTGTTAAAAGGTTTTTGCTGTGCATAAACCCCTAAAGTAAATAGCGATAGCGTTAGAGGCATTAAAAGTGTTTTTTTTCTTTTCATTATTTTTTTTAATTAAAATTATCGTATCTATCCAAATACAATAATTAAACGCTCTAATGCCTAAAGACCCCACCTCTTATTTTTAAATAAGACCTATTCTAAAATAATAAATTTAACATTTTTTATTTTTTATTTGTTATTACACAACTAATTAAGAAAAAGATTAACTATAATTCAAAATCTAATAAATTTTATGATTTTATGATTTTACTTTTATAAAAAACAGCTCTATTTCTTAAAATCTAAGAGTTCTTTAAGCTACTTGAATCCCTATACTTTTTAAAAATTACACAAGCATTTACATCTCCAAAACCAAAACTAGCTTTAGCAACTATATTAGTTGGTTGTTTTATCATTTTTCTAGGAATTTTATAGGGAGCAATTAGTGCTTCTATTTCGGGATGTATGGTTTCGCAGTTTATGGAAGGAAAAATAAAGCCTTCGTGTAATCCTAATACTGCAGCTACACTTTCTATAGCTCCTGCTGCTCCAATACAATGCCCTATCATAGCTTTTAATGAATGTACGTAGGGAAAATTATCCCCTTTTCTATTTAAGGCTTTTGACCAGTTTTCTATTTCTAAGCCATCTTTTACTGTGGCTGTAAGGTGCCCGTTTATTACATCTATATCTTTTGCCTCTATGTTGGCATCCTTTACGGCATCGGTAATACAACGTTGTACGGCTATGGCATTGGGAGCAGTTAAGGTACCTCCATTTCTTTGTCCTCCAGAGTTAATATTACCTCCTAATACTTCTGCATAAATAGTGGCTTTACGCTCTAAAGCGCTTTCTAGGGTTTCTAATACAAGTGCTCCTGCTCCACTTCCGGGTACAAATCCTGCGGCTTCGGCACTCATGGGTTTACAGCCTTTTTCTGGTGTTTCGTTATGTTTGTAAGACATAACACGTAGGGCGTCAAAACCTCCCCAAATGTAGGGACCACTACTGCTACAGCTTCCTACTAACATCCGTTTGGCTTTGCCTGCTTTAATGCGTTCGTAACCTAATAATATAGCTTCTGTACCTGTAGTACAGGCCGATGAGTTGGTCGTAACTTGGTTACCTAGTCCTAACATGCCTCCAAGATAAGCGCTTATGCCACTGGACATGGTTTGTACTACAGCTCCACTTCCTAAACGCCTTACTTTATGGTCGTCTATTTTATATATAGATTCTCTAAACACTTCTACGCCAGAGGTACCTGTCCCAAACACCGTACCACTGTCAAAATCTACATCGCTGTCTTTATTTACCTTAAAACCTGCGTCTTTCCAAGCATCTATTCCTGCTATACATCCGTACAGAATACTAGAACTGTTAAATCTACGCAGTTGTAATGGGGTAAAGTATTGGGCTTTTAGGTCTTCTGTAATGGGCGGAATCCCTCCTATACAACAGGAAAATTGTAGATCTTTTAATTGTTGTAGAAATTTGATACCTGAAGTTCCTTTTTTTATAGCTTCGCTAAAATCTTCGATTCCAACTCCGTTAGGAGCTACCACTCCCATACCTGTAATAACTACTCTATTTTTCATGGGCAAACATTCCTGAAATGGTTCCTCTACAGACTAACTCACCAGCTTTGTTAAATAATTGAACTTTACATTTTAGTTTCTGAAACCTAAAATAGATTTTTTCTGACACTACTTTAACTTTCTCTCCTGGTAAAACAGGTAAAAAAAAATCGATAGTACTGGAAGTTAAAGCAATTTGTGGGCTTTTATTTAACAAAACCACTTCTTGCATTAAAAAAACACCCAAACAAACCACACCTATTTGTGCCATAATTTCGGTAAGAATTACCCCTGGTGTTATAGGGTTATTTTTAAAGTGCCCTTTATAAAAATAGGCTTCTTCTTCTAACGTATAATTACCTTCTATACCCTTTTCCGATATGGTAGTAAGTTCTTCTACAAATAGAAAGGGTTTTTGGTATGGCAACAGGTCTATTATTTGTTGGCTAGTCATTTTTTTAAAATTAATTCTTGATTCAATTAATATTTATTACTATACTTTAATTATCCTAACCTATTTACAACTTCTAGAAGTTAATACGAACCTTTATCTATACCTAGGTCTCTTTATCCCTTTCTAAAAAAGATACTGTTTTTTATTTATCTCTATAAGGTTAACATTACACCTAATTTTAACAAATATGCTCTCCACCGTCTACCGGCAGGATGCTTCCATTAATCCATTTTGCCTCGTCTTTACATAATAGATATGCGACGTTGGCTACATCTTGTGGCGTTGTTAATCGTTTAAAGGGGTTCCGTATTTTAGTATGTTTTTTTATTTGATCGCTTCCTGGGATTAATCGTAACGATGCCGTATCGGTTACACCTGCTTGGATGCAATTGGCTTTTATCCCGTAAGGGGCAAATTCTAAGGCGATATTTCTGGTAATGGCTTCTAAAGCTGCTTTGGCTGCCGATACGGCTCCGTAACTATGCCATGCTTTTTGATTGCCTTCGCTAGTAAAGCTTAATACTCGTGCATCGGCATTAAATAATTCTGCTTTAAAAATGGCCGAAGTCCAAGTAAACAAACTTATACCCATGGCATTTATGCTGCCCAAAAAATCGTCGTTTTGCAAAGTGGATCCTTCCGAGAGCATGGGTTTTAAATTGCCTTTGGCAATACTATGTACTAATACTTTTATACTTCCATCGTCTCCTAATACCTTTTTTAAATTTTCTATAATTTCTTGTTGTTTTTCTTTTTTTAACGCGTCTTGGTTATAGCTTAAAAAGGTTACATTTTTTGCTTTGATCTGGTTAAAATGGGATTCTATTTCTTTAAGTTTACTTTTGCTATCACGATGGATTATACAAATATTCATGCCGTGTTGGGCTAACTTTTTTGCTGTAGCCAAACCCAATCCACTGGAACCTCCTAAAATAAGTGCCCACTGGTTTTTATATTCAAACTCTCTTACCATTGTAATAATATGCGTTGTGCCGTAAAACCAGGTCCAAAACTTAGCATTAATCCATTACTACCTTTAGGGGGTTGTTTATCCATAAAGCGTTCTAAAACATATAAAACGGTAGCACTGGACATGTTTCCAAAATCTTTTAATACGCCTTTGGTTTCGTCTATATTTTTGCCGTGTACACTAAATATTTCTTCTATAGTTTGTACTATTTTTTTCCCTCCAGGGTGAAAAATTAAATAGTCTAAGTTTTCAATAACTAATTGATTTCTTTCTAAAAAAGGGTTTACAATAGTTGGAAAATGGGAGGCAATTGTTTGGGGTACTTCCTTATCCAAAATCATTCGTAAACCTGTGTTGGTAAGTTTAAAACCCATAATATCGGTAGCTTCGTAGAAGTGATACATAGCCTCGTCTTTTATTATTGGTCCTTCTTCGTTTTCGTAAGAAGATAAGATTACTGCGGCGGCTCCATCTCCAAAAATAGCAGCACTTACTATGTTTTCCATCGAA
>CALGNG010000328.1 GCA_937958735.1 uncultured Aquimarina sp.
CAAATTTAACCAAGTAGAAGGCACACAATTGGCTACACGCGGGCAGCAATTGGTTTTCGATTTTATAGAAAACCTAAGTATTCCCGTAATTTGTGCTGTTAATGGCTATGCCCTTGGTGGTGGATTAGAACTTGCTATGGCTTGCCATATTAGAATAGCTAGCAATAATGCTAAATTTGGATTGCCCGAGGTATCTCTAGGCTTAATCCCTGGTTATGGTGGCACACAACGTTTACCACAACTTATAGGAAAAGGACGCGCTTTAGAACTAATATTATCTGCGGGGATGATCTCCTCCGAAAAAGCCATAAACTATGGATTAGTTAACCATATTGTACCACAAGAAGATTTATTAGAAAAGGCTACCCAAATAGCACTTTCTTTTAGCAAAAATTCTACTACTGCTATTAGTGCGGCCATATATGCGGTTAATGCAGGGTTTGACGTAAACAAAGATGGTTACGAAGTGGAAAAAGAAAGCTTTGGGAATTGTTTTGGTACCGCAGATTTTAAAGAAGGTACTCTAGCTTTTCTTAAAAAACGAAAACCTAATTTCGAATAAATTCGAAATTAGGTTAACCATAAGTAGGTGTTCACTAGATTTAATAACATTATTGCCCCCCAACAAATTGTTATTTTAAATTTAAAGTAACACGATTATAATCTAATATAATCGAATCGATTAAACGCTCATTTACGGTGTTATATATTTTAAAAGGAAGCTTCACTTTATTCTTAAATTTATCTTTCTTAGATAAGTTGGTTAAAGAATACTCGTCCAAAAAACCCGTTGCTACTAAATATAAACTTCCTGTTTCTCTTTTTTTAATAAGGGATGCCGATATTGGAAACACCAACTGCTCCTTAGTTTTAGAAGGGTTTATCTCCTCTACACTAACCAATTCTTCGTAAGCCTTTCCCGCATGCTTGCGTAATACCACATAATACTCTCCCAATCCCATAAACTGCCCATCTATTACCTTGTTAGGGCTCGTAATTTCTTTCCCCAAGGCTAACAGCGTTTTCTTTTTACTTTTTATAGGGCCATTTATATATTCGTACTGTTTGGTAGATTTTAATTTGGTTTTAATTTGGTTTATTTTTTCCTTTTCTTCCAATTCTATTAGATTGGGTTTTACATTAGTATTTTCTATTTTCCAAACTATTTTTTTTAAATGCACTTTTAGATCTAACACTCTTTTTCTTAAAACAAAATATTTTGTTTTATGCTTAGGATTTATTTTATCATCTGCATAAATTAAATAATTCGATTGTGTTTTAACGGCTATATTTTGAGCTTTAACCAATTGGAGTTTCTTTAACTCGTAAGGTTCTTTTGAAGCTATAAATTGATTAATTAAAATTTTTATTTCATTAATCTGGTTGTATTGTTCTAACCTATCTTTATTCTCTTTTACCACACTTAAACTATCCTTAATAGCTAAATCCAAGTCCAACATACTTTGTTTATAAATATCGCTCTCTACTTTACGCTTAGAACTTATTTTAGTTGTCAATTCTTTTTTTTTCACTTCAAAAACAGTGGGGATTTCATTATTTTTTTCAGAAATTAACGTAATCAGTTTTCTGTTAAAATCGTACGAATACGACTGACAAAACCCCTTAAAACAGCATATAAATAAAAAAACAATCGCTAACCTCTTCATCTTATTCTTCGGTATTAGTGTACTCTACCTTAGTAGACTTTAAATAGTTTTCTCCTCCCATAAACAAGTAAGCATCTATTACATTTCTTATAGCTGTACATTGCTCTTTACTAATTTCTCTTTTTCTATAGTCCAACTTCCCAACATATAAAGCCGTAGCTTTATCGCCGTTTGCAATAGCATTTAACGTCTTAAAATTCTCTGGGGAGTCTATTACCATATCCAACAATTCGTGCTTATATTTTTTCTTCCCTTTCGTCTCCGATTTAGTAATGCTACCCGTAAGAGAGTGGTCTAATTGGTTTACGGTAATCATAAAATTTTCGATATCCAACCATTTAGTATCCACATATCTAATTTTAAATTTAAGCTTTACCTCTCCTATATTATCTTTAACAAAATAAGCGTAAAAACATTCTTTGGAATCAAATTCCGGACTGGTTTTGTCTATATAATATGTTATTTTACCCTCCTTATAAGTTCGCATTTTTTTAGCAGCATTGGGCATTCTAGCCTTTCTGGCTGCCTCTGCTAAATTGGCTTCTTTAGCTTCTATCTGCGCTAACTTATTATCAAAATTACTTTTCAATTCATTAAGCTCTAAGGAATCTATTAGATCGGGACGACTACTAATTAAGGAAGTTAACTTTTCCTTTCCTAATTGGTATTGTGCCAAATCAAAATGGGCCATAATATGCTTTAACAAAACTTCCGAATCTACACCACTATAATCCACTTTTTCTACTTCTATATTCCTAACCGAATTATCTTTTATAGATGGCTTCGAATTAGAATTATTACAACTAATTAACAGTAACGAATAACTAATTGCTACGATAGTAAATACCCTTTTCATAACTACTTGTTTTAAGAAATTAATGTTTTAGAAGAAACTGTTTCAGAAAGCTCAAACTCCCCTTCTTCTACCTTTTCTTTCCCCTCGTTATCATAATCCAAATTGTGTTCGGAGTTATCCAGCCCTGCAATTTCTTGCTCCAACGTAACCCTTATCCCCACTGTATATTTTAATATAGATATTACTATAAACGATATTGCTATAGCCCACAAGGCTACCGAAAAAGCTCCTATGGCTTGCGTGGTTAACTGGGCAAATCCTCCACCGTAAAACACCCCGTTATCTGTAGAAAAAAAGCCTATTAAAAGTGTTCCTAAAATACCTGCAATACCGTGTACAGAAAAAGAAGCCACTACATCGTCTACCTTTAATTTTTTCTCCACAAACTCGGCACATATAGAGGTAGAAACTCCACAAACACCTCCTACAATAAGTGCTCCCAATGGATCCAACACTGCACAACCTGCTGTAATCCCGACAAGGCCTGCTAGTGTTCCATTTAGTGTCATCCCGATATCTGCTTTTTTGTATTTGATCCAAGTAACCATTAGAGCAAAAAGACCTCCTGCTGCTGCAGATAAATTGGTATTTAAAATAATTAGAGGTACCATACTAGTACTCTCTCCTGTTATAGCAAGTGTAGAGCCTGCATTAAAACCAAACCAACCCATCCAAAGAATAAATACCCCCAAAACAGCAAATAATTTACTATACCCTATTATAGTTTTTACCGATCCATCTTTGCCATATTTTCCGTTTCTTGACCCTAACAAAATGGCATAGATTAAAGCCGAAAATCCCCCCATAACGTGTACTGCTGTAGATCCCGCAAAGTCCACAAAACCCAATTGAGCCAACCAACCGTCTGTCTGCCAAATCCAATGACCAGCTATAGGATAAATAAAAGTGGTAAAAACAAAAGTGAAAATTACATAAGTACTAAACTTAGCCCTTTCTGCGATTGCTCCCGATATAATTGTAGCCGCAGTAGCACAAAACACAGTCTGATAAAAGAGGTTGTGCATGTCGTTAGGTTCTATATAAAATAACGTAACCTTCCCCATAAATCCACTTATAGAATTTCCATACATTAAAGAGTAGCCTATTATCCAAAAAGCAATGGTTCCGACAAACAAATCAACAATATTCTTCATTGCTATGTTAGCGGTATTTTTAGATCTGGAAAAACCCGCTTCTAAAAGTGTAAAGCCTGCTTGCATAAAAAAAACAAGAATTCCTGCTATTATAACCCACAATATATCTAATGTATTAGAGATGTCCATAATTAAAATTATATTTGATTTCATTTTAAAATTACAAATTTAATACGCTGTTTATCAACATTTTAAATTTTACAAAATCAAGATTTAAAATCTTACCAATTGGTATGTTGCTATTTTAGCAATAAAAAAACGAACAAAAAATATTTCAAAAAAGAGAGAAAAAACCTACATAATCAACAAATTCAACGATTAACATTTTTTGATTTTTTTAGAAACATTATCAAAAAAACGAAAACAATAAATTATCTAGAACAATTATAAATTATACATTTAATTGTTTTTAAACTGATTAATTGGTCTTTTAAAAGAAAAATTAAAGTGAAAAAGTTGACAAATTTGCTCTATAAAGATAAAATTCATTCAATTACCATGCGTTTCCACACCAAGTTGTGTAACTTTTATTTTAATTACTATTAAGACATAGCACAGTTATCTAATTTGTAAACTATGAAGAGTTTAAAGTATTATAACTATACGCTTTTATCTATTTCTATTATACCAAAGTCACCTAATACTAACTTACCTATCAAGACACAGGTTTAAATTTCAAAAGCTTACTTGTTTTTAATACGCTAGAAAATGCGAATAGACATCATAGCAGGTATTACAAAATACGTTTTGCAAATTTGTAGGATCTTTTCC